>CAUZFM010000102.1:0-7389 GCA_963579235.1 uncultured Binatia bacterium (SeqCode) | reverse complement strand
GTCTTCGCGTGGCGTGTCGACCGCCTTCATGGCCGGGGCCGGCAGCAGCACCAGGGCCTCGCCCAGCCGTGCGGCCATAGCCTCGCGCAAGCCCGGCAGGTCGGTGGCGACCAGGCGGCAGCCGCAGGCAAGCGCCTCGGCCAGCACCAGGGGCAGCCCCTCGTAGAACGACGGCAGCACGAACACCGCAGCCCGCCGCATGAGCGCGGCAAGCTCGGCCTGATCAAGCCGACCATGAAAACTCACCAGCGGCGACATTTCTTTCATGCGCTGCCGCAGCCCGTCGGCCTCAGCACCCTGCCCGCCGCCGGCCACCTCCAACAGCAGACCGGGCACGCGCGCGGCCAACACCTCTACCGCGTCGAGCAACTGCGGTAGCCCCTTGGCAGCGGCCAGTTTGCCGGCGTACAACAACACTGGGCCGGGGTCGGGCTCACGCCCGTGCCGATTAAACAGGCCGCCGTTGTAACCCGCACCGACCACCCCCACGCGCCCGGGCGCAAAGCCCAGCGCGTGCTGGTAATCCTCCGACTGCTGCTGGTGCAGCACCAGCAACCGCTCGTTGCGCACCAGATCGTCACGCAAGGAATCGGCCAGGCCGGGGCAGAGCGACATCTGCCTGAGACAGGTGCCGTGCGCGTGCATGACCACCGGCAACGAGGGAGCCACGTCCTTGACCAGCGAGGCGACTATCCAGGCGTGGTGCGCGTGCACGAGGTCGGGGCTGAAATCTTCCAGCTGCTTTCGTATGGCCTCACGCCAGGCATCGCGGTAAGCAACCAGCTGCGCGGGTGCGAGTTCGCTGAAGCGCGAGCTCGCGTAGGGCATCACGTCGCTCATGCCCGGCAGGGCGAAGTCGAGATCGGTCGTGCCTGGGACGGCGGCCGCGCCTGCCGCCTGCCCATCCACCGCTTGAAAGGTCACGCAGGCCACGGCCTCGCCCGTCAGGCCGCCGACGCCAGTCGGAATACGATCGCCGGGCACGCCCACGAGCACGCGTTGCTTCCAGCCGGCCGCGGTCGCGTTAGTGACCAGGGCGTCGAGGGTGATGCCACTGCCGGTGAGCAGGGGCCGCTGCGAGAGCAGGTGAAGTATCCGTCCGGACATGTACACGAAGCGGCGCGGGGCAGCGCGGCGCGAATCAGCGTCCCTTGAATACGGGCGCGCGCTTTTCGGCGAAGGCCGCCGGACCTTCGCGCGCGTCGTCGCTGTCCATCACGCGCTGCCCAAGATCCTTTTCCATCACGAAGCCAGGCTCCAGGTTAAGCGCGCGCACGGCTATCTCCTTCGCTGTGCGCACGGCCAGGGGGCCGTTTCGACAAATGGTCTCGGCCAATTCCATGGCCTCGGCCATGAGCTGGTCGGCCGGAACCACCTTGTTGATCAGGCCTATGTCGTAGGCACGCGCCGCACTTATGGGCTTACCTGTGAGCAGCATCTCCATGGCCACTGCCCAGGGAATCTGGACGGGAAGTCTTATGTGCGAACCGCCGGTGGGGATGATTCCCCAGCGCACTTCACCCAGGCCAAAGGTGGCGTGCTCGGCAGCGATGCGCAGGTCGGTACCCTGCAGAAACTCCATGCCCCCGGCTATGCAGAAGCCGTTGACCGCCCCGATGATGGGCTTGAACACGTCGGAGAACGGCCGCTTGGTGTGGTCCTCGTAACCCATCTCGTCACCGGACTGCAACATCGGGATGGCTTCCTTGAGATCCATACCCGAGGAGAAAGCCTTGTCTCCTACCCCGGTAAGAATGGCCACCCTCAGTTCAGGGTCATCGTTAAAATCCTCGAAGCAGGCGTCCATGCCGCGCAGCATGTCGGCCGTAAAGGCGTTCATGGCCTCGGGACGGTTGATGGTCATCACGGCCACCTGGCCGTGTCTTTCGTAGGTAAACGTGTCGGGAAGTTTTACTGTCATTTCGCTCCTCGTCGGGTCGCCGCGGCCAAAAACCGTTGCAGGCGACCATACGGTCGGCGTAGTGCCGTAGCCAGCCCAAAAAAAGTGCCTTGACCATACCCACCCGGAGGGTGGACAAAGGATGCAAGGACAGCCCGGACCCGCCCACTGGCAACCGGTCCGGGTGAGGAGCAAACGCTATGGATACTATGCTGGTGCTGATGGCCGGCTTCATGTTGGTGGGGATACTATTCCCCGACTGACTGAAACCGCTGACCGCTGACCGCTGACGGATGACCGAAAAAACAATTCGGCCGCCGTGATTTATCTGGACATGGCTGCGGGCTGACTGTTAAGCTTGTGGCCATGGTTCCGGATCTTTCCGCAGCGGTAACCCGCCGCTTTCCCCGTGCTGCAACTCTCCTGCCTGCAAGCGTCCTGGCGGCGAGCGCACTGCTCCTGCCCCCCATCTGCGCCCATGCCCAGTGCGAGGCCATTGAAGCCAGCAAGCTCACGGTCAAATACGACGCGGACAGGCCCGAGAAAAACAAGCTCGCCTGGAAGTCCAAGGAACGCCTGGTCGACCTGCTCATCGCCGACCCCACCGCCGGAGACACTACCCTGGAGCTGTTCGACCAGGACGGACTGCTGCTGTCAGCGACCCTGGCGCCTGCCTCGGCCTCCGGCTGGAAGGGCTCGGGCAACCCGGTACGCAAGTGGAAGTATCGCGGCAAGGACGATCCGGCCAACAGCGACGGCGTGGACTCTATAAAGAGCAGCCACAAGTCACTGGCCTTCAAGGGCCGCGGCGCCGACCTCGCGGGGCTCACCGCACCGCTGGCTTGGCCACTGCGGATGCGGCTTACCGATTCGTCGGGGCGCTGCCTGGAGTCCAATTTCAGCGGCTGCAAAACGAACAGTGAGCGCAAGGTGAAATGCCCTGACCGCTGCGAGCCTGTGTCGCTGTCTGCGCCGGGCACAACGGACCGCCAGATCAGCATTGACCTGGCGGCCAGCCAGGTCTTCCCCGAGCGCCTGCGGGCCTTCAACGTCCAACAGCAGACCGTGGTGTCGTCGGACATCCCAACCCTTAGCGACCAGGTATTCGCGCCCGGCGACCAGGGTTCAGGTCGCCAGCTACGACTGTGGTACAACCCTGTCCACTGGCCCGAGAACCTGTTCGAACTCGACCCCGTCACGGGCCTGTGTGCTTACCCGGCCGGCGATACACAGCCGAGGCTCGATTTCATCGTGGACCACTTCGCCCAGGCCGGCGACGATATACTGCTGACACTGGTCGGCACACCGGCCGCGTTTTCCAAGGCCTGCGCCGCCGACTGCACGGCCAACGACAAGATGCTTGAAGTCGCGGGCCAGTGCAGCTGCACGGCCGGGAAGTCGTTCTGGCCCCACGTCATACCCGATTCTTATTCGAACGAGTGGCAACAACACTGGGCTTGCGTACTGCAGCACTACGCCCTGAAGGGCGTGCGACGCTTCGAAATCTACAACGAGCCCGACCAGCTCTTCAACGGGGATCCGTCGGTTGCCGGATCCGACACCGAGGCGCTGTTCATCGAGTACTTTGAAAACCTGCGCGGGGTATTGGAATTCGTGCGTAGCAACGACCCCCTGCTTGCCGGCATTGAAGGCGAAATCAAAATCGGCGGCCCGGCCATGTCATCGGTAGACGGGCAGGTCGGTTTCAACGACCCCCTGCGACCACCGACACTGGAGACGCTGCTCAACACCGTCGATACCAACGGCGGCAGCCTCGATTTCGTGTCAGCCCACTACTACAGCCAGGAACCGGGCCTGATGTTTGCTGCCGACACCATCGGCCAACTTCGCGCCATGGTACCGGTGGGTTGGGACACCCCGGTGCTTGATCTCAACGAGTGGGCCACGGCGCTTGGAACACCCACCTGTGACGATGACGACCCCTCGACCCCCGGTATCCAGCCACCGGTTGCCGGTGGCAGCGCGGGCAACGGTTGCGACCACCGCGGCGCGGGTTACCTGGCCTACATGCTGGCGGGCTACATGGGCGAGCCCACCGACCTGAGACATTCGCAGTTCGAACTACTCGAGCGTGACGACCTCGCCCCCTGCGACATGTTTGACACCGGCATGGGCGTGGTCACGGCGCACGGCTTGCCCAAGCCACAGGCCGGCGTGTTGTGGGCAGCCTCACACATGGGCTGGCGCCTGCTCGGTAGCGGCCAGGAAGTGTTGAGCGACCGCAGCCTCGGATGGATTGCCACCGCCGATCCCGAGGGTGTCGTGCACCTGCTCATCGGGCAGATGGACAGCGACTTTGAAGATCACTTTGCGCGTAGTTATACCGCCGCCGGATACGACCCCACCGCCCTGCCCGCCGCCTGTGGCTGCGGAACGGCTCCCGATATTGCCGCCTGTGGTTGTGGCTCGGGCACGGCGGGCGCCTGCGCTGACTACAAGGAATGCATGGCCTGCAAGTTGGCCTCAGTGGTCGCGGATCCCGACCCCGACGCGGCGCTGTCTATCACCTGCCCATCTTTGGACGCAGCCCACAGGGCGGCCGTACTCGTGGGACTGGCGGCGGCGGCAGAGCGCCAGCCACTGGAATCAACCGAGGCCACCGTGGGTATCACGCTCAACAATCTACCCTGCGCTTCTTCGCTGCGAGTAGACCTGCACCGCATAGACCAGGACACGAGCACCGCAACCCTGTGGCACTCAAGTGACGGCCCGCAGCAGGGTGAGGACAGCTGCACCACGACACTAGCCCAGCAGCTCGAAGCGCAGAGCGAATCCTGGTGGCGAAGCAAGCGCGACCTTTTGTGGGACGCCATACGCACTCCCACGGATTCGTTCAGCGTGGCCGCCGGTGGCACGCTGCCGGCTGTTACCGTACCGGCCTACGGCTCGGTGTACCTTAAGATTTACTGATACGCGCGCAGCCCGCTTGTGGGAACTCCGACACGAGCGCGCACTGCTTCAGGCCAGGCGGAACACCGGCAGCACTATTTCTTCCTGGCCAGGAGCTTCCGCATCGCCGGCTCCGGAGCCAGTGGGCTCAACGTTCAAGTACTCCACGGTCACCCCCGCGCCGATCTCGAGTTCGGACGGCGGGCAATCAACGACCCGGCTGAGAAGTCTCACTCCCTCTTCCATCTCTACTACCACCGCCGCGTAGGGGCACAGCTCGGCGAAGGCCGGGTGCATGGGGCGCTCAGCGATGGTGTAGCTGAACACGGTGCCACGCCCGCTCGACTGCTCCCAGCTCCAGTTCCACGAGCTGCAGGCCGGGCATATCTCGCGCGGCACGTGGCGCCAGCGGCCACAGTCCGAGCAGCGCTGAAAACTCAATCGTCCCGCGGCGCAGTGCCGATAAAACTCACCGTGCAATCCCTGCATCAAGGGCAGCGGCAAACCCACTGCCTTTTTCTTTCCAGCATCAGCCATCGCTTGTCAGTTCCTCAACACGGCAATAGAGCCGTCGCCGAAATCGCCCCAGCCGGTCACCACTCCCAGGCTGGCGTCTGCCACCTGTCGCCCAGCTGCTTCGCCGCGCAATTGGCGCACGGCCTCCACCACGTGGCCCATGCCCAGCACGTGGGCCTCGCTCAACAGGCCACCGTGGGTGTTGACGGGCAGCTCGCCGCCGAGCTCTATCCGCCCCTCCTGCACGAAAGCACCGCCCTCGCCACGCGCGCAGAAACCGGCTTCTTCGAGCTGCTGGACGACCTCGAAGGTGAAGCAGTCGTACACCTGGGCGAAGTCGGCGTCCGCCGGTTTTACGCCGGCCATCTCGAAGGCCTGGGGCGCCGCCACCGTGAGCCCGGTGCGAAAGATGTCTTCCCTGCCGGTAATATCGTCAGCCGGATAGGGCTGGGCCGAGGCCACCCCGCTTATGTAAACCGGCGCGCGGGCAAGATCACGCGCGCGCTCGGCAGAGGTCACCACGAAGGCAGCCGCGCCGTCGGTCTCGAGACAGCAGTCGAACAAGCGATAGGGATCGGTGATCATCGGCGAGGCCAGGTACTGCTCCATGGTCATCGACTTATCGTGCATGACGGCGGCCGGGTTGAGCTGCGCGTGCTTGCGCATGGCCAGTGCGACCGCGCCCAGCTGCTCGGCCGTGGTGCCGTACTCGTGCATGTGGCGACGGGCGATGAGCGCGTACCACTGCGCAGGGGCCACCAGCCCGTGCGGCAGGTAGAAGTCGCGGGCGATCGCCCCGCCGGGAATCGAAGCCGTCATCTCCTGCACGATGGCACCAGCCCGCGGTCCCGAGTAGCCGTTCCAACCCGCGGGCATGAGCACGTAGTCGGCCAGCCCCGAGCTCACGGCAGCGGCCGCGACACCCAGCGACGCCACCGGCGCCGCGCCGCCCATGTTCACCGTGGTGGCAAACCTCAGGCTCTCGCAGCCGAGGCTGGCGGCAAAACCCTCGGCCGTGCCCAGGTTGGGAAACGGCATGATGCCGTCCACCTGCCCCGCCCGCAGGCCCGCGTCGGCCAGCGCGGCCAGCGCGGCCTCGAGTTGCAGCCCGTGCAGGCTCTTGCCCGAGCCCTCGCCGCGGCAGAACCCAGTGGCGCCCACGCCAACGATGCAGGCCTTGTCTTTCATCGCCGCTCGCCCGGAAGGCCGGCTCAGGAGGCCAGGGCCCCCGGTTTACCCTTGCCCTTACCCACGCGACGGGTCGGCTCTATGCCGGCCAGCTTTGCCAGGTTGAGGCCCAGTATGTTGGCGCGCATCTGATCGGTTATCTCCTTGTAACCCCACTCCTCGCGCAGCTGCTCGGGAATCTGGAAGTTACGAATGAAGTCGACCACCAACGGCATGTCGTCAAACGCGAGGTCCAGTCCCATGACGATCTTCTCGTCACTGACCCACTGCAGCGCGGTGCCTATCATGTGATAGGCGCGGTAGGGCGAGCGCGCCAGCCAGCCGAGGATGCCCGACAGGCTCAGGTACAGGTTGACGTGCTTGCCCGCCAATCCGATCAGTTCCTCGGTGTTGGGCCAGCCCATGTGGTAGGCGATGACCTTGAGTTCCGGAAAGTCCAGGCACACGTCATCGAGCAATATAGGCATTGAGTACTTGCTCGGCTGCGGGCAGACGTAGCTCATACCCGTGTGCACGGTGATGGCTATGCCCAGCTCGCAACACTTTTCGTAGAAGGGCCACAGCCGCTTGTCGTTGAGAGGGCCGTCCTCTGGCGCGTAGACCTTGCACAGGCGCGCGTTACGCTCGTTGAACAGGTACTCCAGTTCCCAGATCGCCTTGTCGACGCCGCGCCGGAGCATGGGGCCGCAGTTGCACTCAAGGTACATGCGCTCGGGGTAGGGTTCGATCTCCTTGAGCATGAAGGCGTTGGTCGACATGCAGGTGGTGTAGTCGGCCACGTCCATCATCGACTCGCGCAGTGCAAAACAGACGTCGACCTCGGCCTTGTCCATCCACTCTATCAACGCGTGCGCGCGCGGCTCGGGCATGGCCTC
>CAUZFM010000101.1:0-7705 GCA_963579235.1 uncultured Binatia bacterium (SeqCode) | reverse complement strand
CTTTGAGCAGGGCGCGCCCGCGGGCGGTTATGGCGTCGACGCCCGCCAGCTCGGCCAGCTCGGCGTAGACCTCACCCGTACGTGTTGGGTAGAGCTCGGTGGTAGACCCCGCCTTGAACCAGCCCATGTAGCTTTCCCAGATCGTGCGCACGGCCCAGCTCACCTTGCCGTAGCCTTGGCCTATGACGACATCGTCGGGCAGGTCGACTTCCCGCATGAGGGTAGAAACGTCCTTGCCTTCGTTCATTCCTGCCAGCGTGGCGCCGTGCACGTGGTCGGCAGCGTGGTAAAGCTGGTCGAGGCTGTCGCGTATGAGTTCACGGCCGGCGATGGGCGCGAAGTGGCCGGTCACCAGGAGCTCGGGTTCAAGGCTGCGCATGCGGTCGACGGCCTGCATGTAGGGCTCGAGAAAACGATAGCGGTCGCCGCGTATGGTGTTGATATTGGGAAAGTGCGGAAACAACGGGCCGACGGTATTCCCGCTGAAAAGTATCCCGTGTTCGGGTAACCACACGAGGCAGCTGTCTGCGGTCTCACCGCCGGGGACGGCCAGCAGCTCGAGCTTGAGCTCACCGCAGTCGAGCTCGAGACGGTCGTCAAAAGTAATGTCGGGCTCGGGCACATCCTGTTCGAAGGCCGAGGGGTCCCGGGCTGCCACCTCGGCGGCGTACTCGAACACGTGCTGAAACCAGGTGCCCGACTGGTTTACCCGTACCGTGGCGATGCGGCTGTCGTCGTGTTGGCAGGCCGCGTTGTTGGCCTGTGCGATGTAGACGGTGTCGGCCTCGCGAAAGCGCGACACACCACCCAGGTGGTCCACGTGGCCCTGGGTGGTGATGATGTGCGTGGTCGGCCCGTCGCAAGCCTGGTCGAACACGCGCTTGTGCGCGGGGGCTTCGAAACCCATGCCGGTGTTTATGATCACGCGGCCGGCGCTGGTCACCAGCATGTAGGAGTTCGAGCACCCCTCGGACATGTAGATGAAGTCGTTGATGGCCGTGGCGGTGGTCTGCCAGGCCGGTTTCATATCAAAAAATGTCGGTCGGATGGCAACCAGTTCGGCTACCGTAGCGGCGGTGGGGGTATCAGTGGTGTCGGGCGGCTGGTGATTCATGGCGATTGGGTTTCCTACCGCGTGGGCCGAAGCGAGTAAAAAGGGGGTGCCTGCCGGGTTGGCTCCCCCTACAGGAGGATGGGCACGTGAGAGGGGCCGCGCACGGTACTGGTGTGAACCATCTCGATGCTTTTTCGCGAGGCCTCCCAGCGCGGGAACCTGGCCAGCGTTTCTTCTATGGCCACCCGCGCCTCCAGGCGTGCCAGTGACGCCCCGATGCAGAAGTGTACCCCGTAGCCGAAAGACACGTGGCAGTCGATAGCGCGCTCAACGTCAAAGCGGTCGGCGTCGGCAAACTCGCGCTCATCGCGACCGGCCGAGCCGTTCAGCAGCGCTATCTTTGACCCTTGGGGTAACAGTTGCCCGTGCAGTTCGACATCCCGGGTGACGTAGCGCGCCTGTATGGGCGAGGGCGCCTCGTAGCGGATGAGCTCTTCGACCGCGTTGGGTATCTTCGACCGGTCAGCGACCAACAGTTCACGCTGCTCGGGGTGTTCGGCAAGCAGCAGGGCGGTCCAGCCCAGCAGGCGGGCCACGGTTTCGTTGCCCGCCGAAGAAAGCAGGTTCACGAATCCGTGCAGCTCGTCGTCGGTCAGTCGCCGTGTTGATCCGTCGTCCAGCGTTATCTCGCTCGCCACCAGGTCGCTCATGAGGTCGTCACGCGGCGAGCGGCGGCGCAGGTTGAGCTGCTCCTGGAAATAACTACGCAGGTGACCCCACGCTTCTATCGCGGCCTTGTTTGACTGCGTTTCACCAGGCTCCACGTGCAGGCTCTGGTCGGTCCAGCCGCGCACGGTGTCCTGGTCCTCGACGGGTACCCCCAGCAGTGAACCTATGACCATCACTGGCAGGCGGGCAGCAAACTCCTCGACGTAATCGAAGCCGGCGCTGCCGACAAAGGGGTCGAGGTACTCGGCGCAGAGCGAACGTATGCGGGGCTCGAGCTCGGCCACGCGGCGGACCGTCAGCGTGCGTCCCACGAGCTTGCGCAACTGCGTGTGATCGGGTGGATCGAGCCATATCATCATGGTGCTGAAGTCGTGCTTGCGAGACATCAATTCCAGCACCGTGCCGTGTGCCGAGCTGAAGGTCTGGTGGTCGAGCGAAGCGTCGTACACGTCGCGGTAGCGGCTCAGGGCGTAGAAGTCGTACTGCTGGTTGTAGTACAGCGGCGCTTCGTCGCGCATGCGCCGCCACACCGGGTGCGGATCGGCGTCTATCGCGTAGTCGTAGGGGTCGTAGTAGAGATCGTCAGGTTGCATGTCGTTGGTCTTCAATTTCCCTGTCCCTGGGACAGATTATGCTTGTCGTCCAGGGTGGTACAAGCGGCGCAAGGGATGGGTCCTCAAGCCGGAGGCGACGACTCTTCCAATTGAGGAACCATGTCCGTAAGGTTCGGGCAGGGGGCTTTCGATCCAGGGGCCCCTGCAGATCAATCCCCGCACTAGGTCGACCAGGCCTTTACGCCCGCGCGCAAGGCGGTGTTGGTGGCTTTGACGAAGAGTGCGTCGCGCTGGGGGTCACCGAACTCCAGCCAGTTGAGAACTGCCTCGACCAGGTAGCCTACAACCGCATGGGCCGCCCACTGCATCGTATCGGCCGGGACACGCTCGCCCAGGTTCGTATCGGTGGCCTTGACGGCCCACTCCCGCAGTTCGGCCGCGTAGGAAGAGAAAAGTGGCTCGCGGGCGGCGTGTCGCCACAGCAGGCGAAACCCGTCGGGGTCCTGCCGCGCGGCGGCGAGCACCGAGCGAGCCCCTATGCCGAATCCACCGGGCTCCGGCCCCGCCTGGAGCTCGCCGGTCAGCCGGGTGCAGACACGCTCGAGGACCGCGCGATAGAGATCTTCCTTTGAATCGAAATGGCGGTAGACGATCAGGGGAGTGATGCCCGACTCCGTAGCAATATCGGGCATCGTGGTCGCAGCGAAACCCGTCTGCGAAAAGGCGCGGGTGGCACCGTCCAGGATTGACTCGCGTCTTTGCTCGCGGGGCAGCCGCCGCGGACTTTCGTCGCTGGTCGCCTGGGAAGAACTCGTTGACATATGTATATACTAGCGTATACATAGCGCAGTATACAAGGGCTAGTGTCACTATAACGCGTGGATCAGGGATTTTTGCGGCGTGAGACGATCCTGCGTGGCGACGTTGCTGCTATAGCTACCTCGCTGCGACAGGGGCTACTGAAGAGAGGAGTCACGATGGAACTTAATGACATGATCATGGTGAGCGTGGACGACCACGTCTGTGAACCCCCCGACATGTGGGATAACCACCTTCCTGCAAAGTGGAAAGACCAGGCCCCCCAGCTCGTCAACACTAACGGTGCCGACATCTGGTTCTACGACGGCAAGGTGATGCCCAACGTTGGCGTCAACGCGGTTGCCGGCCGGGTACCGGAGGAGTACGGCATGGAGCCCACGGCGCTCGACCAGATGCGTCCGGGCGCTTACAACATCGACGCCCGTGTTGACGATATGAACGCCAGCGGAGTGCTCGGGTCTATCTGCTTTGCCTCCGCCCCGGGCTTTGTCGGGCAGTTGTGGAACACGACCAAGGACAAGGACCTGGCGCTGGCCGTAGTCAGGGCCTACAACGACTGGCACATAGATGAGTGGTGCGGCAAGTACCCGGGGCGCTTCATCCCGCTTTCGTTGCCTGTCATGTGGGACACCCAGCTGGGTGCCGATGAGATCCGCCGCTGCGCGAAGAAGGGGTGTTACGCGGTAAGCCTGCCCGACAACCCGATCGCGCTTGGCTACAAGAGTTTCCACGATTCCTCGTGGGAGCCGGTCTGGCAGGTCTGCAACGAGGAGAACATCACGATCTGCCTGCACATTGGTTCTGGCACCCAGGTCAACCTGCAGGACATGAACGGCCCCGCCGAAATCCTGATCTCGAGCTTGCCGATCACGCTCCACAACGTCGCCACGGAACTGGTTTTCTCGGAGTTTATTAGGAAGTACGACAATCTGAAGTTCGCGTTGACCGAAGGTGGCGCGGGCTGGGTCCCCTATTTCATGGAACGGGCGGATTACACCTACGAACATCACCACAGGTGGACCAAGCTCGACCTGGGTAAGGGCCGCCTGCCCAGTGATATTTTTCGCGAGCACATACTGACTTGCTTCATCGATGACAAGGTCGGCATCCGCAACCGCGATCTCATCGGTATAGATAACATGGCCTGGGAGGCCGACTACCCGCATTCGGATACCACCTGGCCTCACACGGCCGAGAAGTTCTGGAAGTCAATCGAAGGCCAGGACATGACGGACGAAGAAATCGATAAGCTCACCTACAAGAACGCGATGAAGTGGTTCAACTACGATCCCTTCAAGCATCTTCCACGGGAGCAATGCACCGTGGGTGCTCTAAGGGAAAAGGGCAAGCACGTGGATACGGCCCTGGTCTCGCACGGCCGTGGCCTCGCGCCGTCGGATTACGCAAAAGGCTACGCTACGATCGAGGATATCGTCAAGCAGATGGGCCAGGCCCTGACCACGGTGGCTATAAGGAAGTAGACGATGAAGTTTGGACTTTTTATCAGCCATCCCTGTCCCAAGCCCTGGGATGAAAATTCTGACAAGCGCGTGATGGAACAAGCCCTGGAGCAGGTAGAGCTGGCCGACAGGATAGGCCTGGACTACGCGTGGCCGGTCGAGCATCACTTCCTGGAAGAATACAGCCACTCCGCAGCTCCGGAAATGTTCCTGGCAGCGGCTGCCATGCGCACGAAAAACATTCGCCTGGCTCACGGCATCGTCCAGTGCTTGCCCGAGATCAACCACCCGGCACGCATTGCCGAAAGGATTGCGACCCTCGATCTTCTCTCCAATGGTCGCGCTGAACTTGGCACCGGGGAGGGTTCCTCCGAGGCCGAACTTGGCGGCTTCATGATTGATGCCGGTAAAAAGCGCGAGATATGGGAGGAAACGCTCCGGGTTGCAGTGCGCTGCATGACCGAGGCGCCGTTTACGGGGATCAAGGGGGAGTTTGTCAACATGCCTCCCCGCAACGTCGTTCCCAAGCCGTTGCAGAAAGCGCATCCGCCGCTGTGGGTCGCCTGCTCCCGTCGAGAAACGATACACCTGGCAGCACAACACGGCATCGGCGCCCTGGGCTTTGCTTTTTTTGATCCCGAGGAGGCCAGCCACTGGGTCGATGATTACTACACGACCCTGGAGGAGGAAGGCGTACCGATAGGCGATGAAGTAAACGCCAACCTGGCGGCGGTCACCACTTTTTTCTGTCACGAGGACGAGCAGCAAGCCATCGACCGCGGGGCCGAGGGTGTGAACTTCATCGGCTACTCACTTGGTCACTACTACGTTTTTGGCAAGCACAAGCCCGCCGTTACTGACCTGTGGCAGGAGTACCTCGAGTTGCGGGCCGAAAAGGGGTACGACTCTGAAGCGATAAAGATCGCGCGGGATAATGAAGATACGCTGGGCGCCAAGGTCGTCGAAGAGGGGACCAGCGGCTTGCGCGGTGCGATGGGAACACCCGACCAGGTTCGCGATTATCTACTCCGCTACGAAGAGGCCGGTGTGGACCAGGTTATTTTTGCAACGACGGCGGGTAAGAATAAACACGAACACATAATGGAGAGCCTGGAGTTGTTCGCTGAAAAGATACTGCCCGAATTCAAGGATCGCGAAAAGGAAACTGCTGCCAGGAAGGCGGAACGCATGGGGCCGGTTATTGACAAGGTCATGGCGCGTAAACCCGCGTCTGACCATCCACCTCTTCCCCGGGATTACGAGATCGTGGCGACACCGCGCTCTATTGCCGAGGGCAAGGACTCTTCGGATTTCAATAGCTGGCTGGATAAGTACGCCGAAGACCTGGCGCTCGGTGAGGACGTCAGCAAGCGCCTCGCCAAGCCCTCCATCGACGGTGGAGGTAAGGGCTGACCGTGGCCCGGGCGCTTCTGTCGTCCTGGAGATACTCGCGTGGCGACTAGCATGAGCCCCGAAGAGATCGAGGAGTTTCTCCTCGGACAGCGTACGATTATCGTGACGACGTTGCGTCGTGATGGATCGCCGGTCGCCCACCCCCTCTGGTTCGTCAAGCTGGACGAGAGCGTGTACCTCGACACCAGGACCGGCAGCCCCAAGCACAGGAATATATTGAACGACCCGCGTGTATGCGCGGTGGTTGAGTCCGGGGAGAGCTATTTCGAGCTGCGCGGCGTGCGGATCGAAGGGCGTTGTGAACCCGTGACGGATCCCTCGGAGATCGAGCGTGTGCAAGTGGCGCTCGAGGAGAAGGACCACCGGCTGGGCAGTGGCATGGCCGAGATGCCCGACTGGTTCTCGAAGAGCCGCGAGCAGCGACGAAGCAGGGGCGACAGGGTGATACTGCGCATTCCGCTGGAGCGCGTATACAGCTGGGATTTCTCGAAGGCGCGTAAACATTATGAACAAGACCCCCCGTCCGCCCGTGTGAAAGACGATGACGGGGAGCCGACATGAGGCTGAGCGGGCTGGGATAAGGCACGCTGCGGGTGTATGACCGGCGCGTGCACGGTGACCCGACCACCCCCGACTGACCCGACACCTACGCCTCGGTCCACGGGGGCCACCGCGTGTGGACAACCGCTGGTTGCTCAGCTTTCCGTCGTTTTACGAGTTGCTGTAACTTAATGCCCCTGCGACTGGACGTGCTTCGAATAGAGTTCGGGCAGGAAGCCAGCGAGATAGCTCATCTCCTCGTGGCAGTGCTTGAGCAGTGCTTCACCAGCCGAGTCGGGAAACAGCTCCGTCCGGGTCGCCGCGTCAGGAGCCAACTCGGGAGGGTCCAGGTCTCCAAGCCAGAAACGACTTCTCATCTCGCAGCCGTAGTCCGTGTCGCGACAGAGATGAATGAGATGTCCTGCCCAGAAATCGGTATCCAGGGGTCCGACCCGTCCGCACACTGCCGCCGTTATGCCGGCCTCGGAGAACCTCGCGACGTCCAGGTACTCGGCCGGCTCGCGGAAGTTGATCTTCAGCTTCTGGAGGTCTCCGCCGATGTACTCGTGGACATGGTGGGTACCGCCGATGAACTTACCGCTGCCTCTCGCTCCTACCCACTCACACCAGACGTGATCCCTGGGGTGCCACCACTTGTACTGCTCGGTGTTCTCAAGAAAACCAAACCACCACTCGACCATCTGGCCCGAGCACCCGAACATCGTGGTCCAGTTGGCGACGTGCAGCTGCCCGTCGGGCAGGCGCGTGTACCCGGACTCGAGGTCGAGATAGCCCGGGTCCAGGAGACGATTGGCTTCAGCTAGTTCCATTTCTTTCTCCCGCCTTCCGGCCACTCATATAATGCCTCCGAGCCTATGTCCAGAACCGCACCTCCCGGTTTCAACTCGAGCCGGGCAACCCCGGTGAGTGGACAGCGAGCTGAGCGGGAAGGGTAAGGGCTATCGAGGCCTAGGTGTTCCCCCAGCGGTCAAACCAGGTCACCTCTTGTGCGGGACGGCGCTGTACCGGTCCGAAGCGTCCCAGGGGGTAGCCGATAGGGATAGTCACCACGACACCGTATTCGTCGGGGATCTCGAAGTGCTCCACTAATTCGTCCTCAAAGACCTGGTGCATGG
>CAUZFM010000100.1:0-7712 GCA_963579235.1 uncultured Binatia bacterium (SeqCode) | reverse complement strand
TCTTTCACGCCCTTGCCTCTGTAATCGTCAAACACTCTCACACCCTCTAGCAGGGGCTCGTCCAGCTCTCCGGCCGCACGAATGATGTCTCCCGCGAGCACATCCATCGGCACCAGCAGGGAGATGTCCCTAACCGACGATGGAAAACGAGCTAACGGCAGGACCCCTGACGCACTGGGACGATACTCAACCAGCACCCGGCTGTCAATCTCAAAAAGCCATATTTCGGAGCTTATTTCACGACGGCGCTTCTGCTCGGGATGCAAAGACGCGATGACGCCCAGCGCCTTGTCCCCAATCCAGGCGCTGGCACTGGCCCTCGGGTGCAAGGACCCCCCGGCGTCATCGACAGCCGTCCAGCTTACTTCATCCGCGCAGCCGACCAGGTCCGCAAGGGCCACCACCGCAGCCTTGGCGTCCCACAAAGTGGGCGGACCGGCATCTCCTGGACCCCGTGCACGGCGGGGTCCCGAAAGCACCCCAGCGATGATATCCAACTCCTCCGGCTGCCCATCGAAGAGCTGAAAACAGCGGCCGACAGAGAAAAGATTTACCCTGTCGAAACCGTTTCTATGGTTAACCAGCCAGCCCTCGAGCAGGCCCGGTAACAGGCTCCGCCGCAGCTCGGTTTCGGTCGCGCGAAGTGGGTTCAGCAACTCAACCGCGGTGCCGGCGCGGGCAAACAAACCCCTGAAAGATTGGTTCGCTTCACTTCCGGCAAAAGCAAGTGCGACCGATTCGGTGAACCCCAGCGCGCGCAGCACCGTGCGCGCGCTGCCCTCAAAATCAGCCAGGGCCGAGGAGCCCCGGCAGTTCATCTGCATAACAGGAAGCGACGCCGGCACAAGGTCGTAGCCCTCCACCCGCGCGATCTCCTCCACGAGGTCAACGTCTCGGCTTATGTCGCTGCGAAAGACGGGCGAATCGACCTTGAGTTTATCGCCCCTGCCCGTGACCGTGCATCCTATGGCCTTGAGTATTTCCCGACAGCGACCCGCGGCTACGTCGCGACCCAGCAAGCTCGCGACGCCTGCCACACTCAAAGCGATGCTGCGACCCTCGGTGGGTAGTTCGCCCGAAGTTGCCATGCCTCCATCCACCGTGGCGCCAGCGTGCTTTACCAGAAGGCCGGCGGCCCGCCAGAGCGCGGCCTCCACCTGCCCCGGATCAACCCCGCGTTCAAAACGATACGAAGATTCCGACCCGAGGCCTAAGCGTCGAGCAGTGCGCCGCACGCGCGAGGGATCAAACAATGCGCTCTCGAGCAGCACCCGGGTGCTGCCGTCACTAATCGCGCTACGCTGTCCACCCATGACCCCCGCCAGGGCTACAACTCCCTGCTCATCTCGAATGACGAGGTCGCCCGCTTCGAGCCGACACTTATTACCGTCGAGTGTTTCCAACTCCTCGGCTGTCGTGATCTCTCCAACGGTGATTGTTGAGCCATGGAGAAGCTCTCGGTCAAAGGCGTGCATGGGCTGGCCCAATTCGAGCATCACGTAGTTCGTTATATCGACGATGTTGTTGACCGGCCTGTAACCGCAGGCGGTCAAACGCTGCCTGATATAGTCGGGTGAAGGACCGACGCTCAGGTCCGTGAGCTGCAGGGCCCTGTAGGCTGGACAGAAGGAAATATCGCCATGGTCAACTGTAACAGGGGCATCGGCCGCTCGGTCGATTCCCCCGGGTAGACTTTGAGTAGCTCCCGGACCCGCAGCAGTCACTCCCAGGAGAACGCCCAGCTCTCGAACAAGGCCGTTCACGCTCAGACAATCACCGCGATTAGGGGTAATCGAAAGCTCAAACACCGGGTCATCGAGACCGAACAGCACGGAAGCGTCGTCACCCGGGGATACCACCCCATCCACGTCGGTGTCAGCCGCCAGAACGATTATGCCGTCGCCGGCCTCAGCGAGACCAATCTCGCTTGCCGCACAGAGCATGCCAGCAGACTCCTTACCCCTGATACTGGATTTCTTGATCTTAAGGCCACCGGGCAAGCAGGACCCCGGCAGGGCCAGTATCACCAGGTCACCGGCCCGCATGTTACTCGCCCCGCACACGACCTCGCGCCCCGTGTCTCCGTCGTCAAGCCGGCAGACCACGAGCCGGTCGGCATCAGGATGCCGCTCTATAGAATCAATCCGCGCAACAACAAGCTGCCCCGCCAATCCGGGAGCCGGCGCGGCATACCCTTCCACCTCGAGTCCGCCCATAGTGAAGCTGTCTCCCAGTTGGGCAGCGTCGGGCATGTCGTCGATGTATTCGGCCAGCCAGCTGTAGGGAATAAGCATCTATGGTCCTCAGAACTGTTGAAGAAATCGCAGGTCCTGCGAGTAAAAGTGGCGAATGTCCGCAATCCCGAAACGAAGCATCGCTACCCTCTCGATACCCACACCGAAGGCGAAGCCACTGTATACCCCGGGGTCGTAGCCGACCGCTTCAAACACCGCCGGGTGCACCATTCCAGCGCCGAGAATTTCAACCCAGGCAGTACCCGAACACACTCGGCAGCGACTGTTGTCCACCGTTCCACTCCCCGCGCAGATGACGCAGGAAATATCGACCTCGGCACTCGGTTCGGTGAAGGGAAAATAACTCGGACGGAAACGCACGCCCAGGTCTTCGTCAAACAACGATCTCAGGAACTCGGTGAGCACGCCTTTCAGATGACCAAAATGTACGCCCTTATCCACAAGCAGGCCTTCGACCTGGTGAAACATCGGCGAGTGGGTGATGTCATCGTCCTGACGATAAACCGCGCCCGGCGCTATGACAGCGACGGGGGGAGACGATTTTTCCATGATACGAATCTGAACCGGCGACGTATGTGTGCGCAGCAGGTGGCCGTCCCTGGTAAAAAATGTATCCTGCATATCCCGGGCGGGATGGTCAGCCGGAATATTGAGCGCCTCGAAGTTGTGGTACTCATCCTCAACCTGAGGGCCCTCCGCGGTGGCAAAACCCATCGATTCCAGAATTGAACGCACTTCCTCCATTGAACTCGCCAGGGGATGTGGATGCCCGGGCTCCGGGGCATAGGCGGGCAAGCTGTAGTCGAGCGTGGGGCCTTCGAGTTCGCGGGCCTGCGCCTGCGCATCCAGCGAGTCACTGCGATTCTGCAGTTGCTGGGTCAACGAAGATCTCAGGCTGTTGATGCGCTTACCCGCTACTCGCTTCTGGTCGGCGCTGAGCCCGGCGAGTTGTTTGCCCAGGGCCGTTACTGAACCGCGGCGGCCGAACAAGGCAACGCGAGCGGATTCGAGTTCCCCTTTATCTGCTGCCTCATCCACGAGCCCCGAAGCGTCGCGCTCCAGGGCCAGGAGGCTGTCTTCCAGCCCGCCTGGGATCTCATTGGTCACACCGCCGACTCGGCCCTTGCAACGCCCACCACGGCCGCGAAGGCCTCCTTCTCGTTGACCGCCATTTCAGCGAGCGATTTACGATCAACTTCAACGCCGGCCAGCTTCAGCCCGTGGATCAGCTGCGAATAGCTCAACCCCAGCTCCTTGCACGCGGCGTTGATGCGGATGATCCACAGCCGCCTGAATTCACGCTTGCGGACCTTGCGATCGCGGTACGCGTAAACCAGCCCTTTTTCAACTGTCTCGCGACCCTGCCTGTACAGCTTGCGGCCACCCGTGTAGCCCTTGGTTCGTGCAAGTATGCGGTTGCGCCGCCGCCTGCCCTTAACTCCCTTTGTTACCCTCGACATTCCTGTTTTCCTCCGTAGTCCGCAGCTTCGTCCCCGTCGGGGCCGAACACCGCAGGGGCACTACCCGTTGGGCAGCATCCGCCTGACCGCTTTTTCATCCGCACTCGAAACAGTCCCCGCTTTTCGCAGATTGCGTTTCTGTGTCGCTGATTTGTGAGCAAGTATGTGACGAAGATACGCCTTGTTCCTTCGTATCTTACCGCTACCGGTGAACCGGAAGCGCTTCGCCGCACCACGTCTTGTTTTTACTTTAGGCATTTTTCTCTACCACTCCTCAGTTTTTGACTGGAACAACCACGACCGACATGTGGCGTCCCTCCATCCGCGGATCCCCCTCAGGGGTCGCGTACTCAGCAATTGACTCCAGCATCTTATCCAAAGTGTTTCTCCCGAGATCCGGCCTCGTGATCTCCCGCCCCTTGAAAAAGACCGAGATCTTCACCCGGTGCCCCTTCTGGAGAAACCGAAGGATGTGGCCCTTCTTGAACTCGATGTCGTGGGCTTCGGTTCGCGACCGGATTTTTACCTCTTTCATCGCCGAGGCCACCGATTTCTTCTTGGTCTCCTGGGTTCGCTTCTTCTGCTCGTAGCGATACTTGTGAAAATCCATTATCCGGCAGACCGGCGGATCAGCGGTACCCGCCACCTCTACGAGGTCGAGCCCTCTCTCCTCGGCTACACGCCTGGCCTTGTCGAGAGTGACGATACCGAGTTGGGCCCCGTCGCTATCGATCAATCGCAATTCTCTCGCTCGTATCGCCTTGTTGATCCTTGTCGTTTCTTCGTTTTTCGCTATGACACACCTCCGTGTTCCGGGTCATTACGTTCGATGAGCCACTCGCTGAAATCCGCGAGACTCATTGCTTCGAGCTGGCTGTCACCGTGTAGTCGGGGCGCGACCGTCCCGGCTTCGACCTCTCGATCTCCTACCACGGCAATCACCGGCACCTTCTGTTTCTGGGCTTCTCTTATCTTGAATCCAAGCTTCTCGTTGCGAAGGTCAGCCCGGGCCCTGATACCAGCTGACTTGAGCTGTTCTACCGCCGCGGCTGCGTATTCGTTCTGACGGTCGGTCACCGTCACGAAGCGCACCTGGCAGGGCGCTAGCCACAAGGGCAGTGCGCCGCCGGTGTGCTCAAGCAGGATTGCCATAAAGCGCTCAAGCGAGCCAAGAACAGCCCGATGAATCATCACCGGGCAGCGTTCGCCGCCTTCGCTGTCGACGTAGCCCAGCGAGAAACGCTCAGGCATGGAGAAGTCGAGCTGGACGGTGCTCAACTGCCACTCCCGCTTCATCGCGTCGATTACCGCAAAATCTATCTTGGGTCCGTAGAAGGCTCCGTCGCCGGGGTTCTCGATGAAGTCGGGAGCTTCCTTTTCGAGAACGGAGCGGAGCGTGGCTTCGGCCTGCTCCCACACCTGGTCACTGCCGATAGACTTGGCGGGGCGCGTTGAGAGATAGACCTTTGATTCTTCGAAGCCGAAAGCCCTGTGCGTACGGTTTATCATATCCAGGACAGCGGATATTTCAGATTCGATGTCTTCAGGACGACAGAAGATATGGGCGTCGTCCTGGCAGAATGAGCGCACCCGGGCCAGGCCGTGCACGACACCCGAGCGTTCGTAGCGGTGCAGGCGGCCGAAATCCGCCATCCTGATCGGCAAATCCCTGTATGACTTTTTACCCTCGCTGAACATCAGGCAGTGAGTCGGGCAGTTCATGGGCTTGACCGCAAATTCCTTGTCGTCGACGGTCGTGAAGTACATGTTGTCGACGTAGTTGTCGTAGTGACCCGAACGGTGCCACAGGTCCACGTCCAGGATCTGTGGAGTGATGACCTCTTCGTAACCGTACTCGATGTACAGCCCGCGAATGTAGCTCACCAGCTGGTTGTAGAGGGCCGCTCCGTCGGGGTGAAAAAACGGTGACGCCGGGGCTTCCGGGTGAAAGCTGAAAAGCCCGAGATCCTTGCCTATCTTGCGATGGTCGCGTTTCCGGGCTTCTTCTATTCGGGCGAGGTGAGAAGACAGCTCTTTCTTTTTAGCAAAGGCCGTCCCGTAGATCCGCTGCAGCATCGGACGCTTCTCGTCACCTCTCCAGTAGGCGCCGGCCACGTGGGTGAGCTTGAAGACTCCCAGCTGCCCGGTAGACGGGACGTGCGGGCCGCGACACAGATCTACGAAATCACCCTGACGATACAAGCTCACAGTGGCCTCGTCGAGGTCGTCGATGATCTCGGCCTTGTACTCCTCCCCCTTGTCGGCAAAGAGGGCACGGGCGTTGTCACGATTCAGCTCCTCGCGTGCGACGGGATGGTCCTCGGCGATGATACGGGACATCTCTGCCTCTATCTTCTCGAGGTCTTCGGGTCCGAAACCGGCGGGGTAAGCAAAATCATAGTAAAAACCATCCTCGATGACGGGACCGATTGTTACCTGAGCAGAGGGGTAAAGGCGTTTAACCGCGTGGGCAAGGAGGTGGGCAGTGCTGTGTCGAAGTACTTCGAGACCGGGACCGGACTCGGCCATGACCGGCTCTACCGAGCAGTCATTGAGCAGCTGCGACGAAAGATCGGCCGCGACCCCTTCCACGAGTACACAGACAGCACGTTCTGCTACTCGGCCTGGCAGGACCTCGCGAGCCAGCGACCCTTTTTTGATCGCAAGGGGCTCCCCTCGTCCCACCGTTACGGTGATATTATCAGGCACCTGTTTTTCTATCCGTCTAGTGCGCTCATTATCGGCGGGAAGCCTCTGCATTTAAACCCCGCTCGACTGATTGTTTACGCTTACCCGGTCCTCCTTCTAAACTCTCTGAACTACACTCTTGCAGCTACACTGGTAGGCACGGGCGGGATCGAACCGCCGACCCCCTCCGTGTCAGGGAGGTGCTCTCCCACTGAGCTACGTGCCTCTGTAGTGGTAGCGCAACTGTCCCAACTACCAATCTCACGCGAAGCAGTCAACCCGTTCTCGCCGGCCAGTGCTCCCGGACCGAGCCCTCGGGTCGCCGCTGGAGCCCTCCCCTGGCGGCTGCGGCAAATTCTAATGTGTAGTTTTTATTGCCCACCGGCTGCTCCGCTTGTAGCATGAAGACAGGATGAAGCGGAAACAGATCATAACCCTGTTCCTTTTTCTCGCGCTGGGCGGCCTGGGCTACGTACTACTTTCCATACTGTTGCCTTACCTCGAGCCGATCATGTGGGCAGTTGTACTGGCCATGGTCTTCTTTCCCCTGTTCAAGTTGCTGCGGCGCGCCCTGAGGGGTTGGGACAATCTCGCTGCCGGATTCATGACGATACTGGTCTTTGCCGTAGCGGTTATCCCCGGCTTGCTACTCACCGGGGCCTTAGCCCGCGAAGCAGTTGAAGGCTACCGTAGCCTCTCGAGTTATGCCGCCGAGGGCAACCTGACCGTACTCAACCGGCTCAGCGAAGCGTGGTTCGTTGAGCCGATCTGGCAATGGCTTCGCGAGCGCATGGCTTCGGGCAACGTCGACGCGACCGGCTTCGCTCTTTCGGGGGTTAAGTGGGTAAGCGAGTTTGCTGCCACGCGGGCCACAGCCATCGCCCGCAACGTGTTCGAGTTTGCCATCGCCACCGGGATCATGACCTTCACGCTGTTTTTCCTTTTTCGGGATGGCGAGACGACCGTCGAATCGCTTCGCCGCAGTATCCCGATGATGGCCGCTGACCGCGACCGAATTTTTGACAGCTTCAAACGAACCGTACTCGCGGTCGTGCAAGGGCTTACACTGACGGCCCTCGCCCAGGGAGTGCTGGTTGGACTGGCCTTGTGGGCAGTCGATGTACAATTCAGCCTGCTGTTGGGTGCGATGGCCTGCCTCTGCGCCTTTTTGCCCGTGGGTGGGGCAGCCCTGGTGTGGATGCCAGTGGCCGTGGCGCTGGCACTGTCTGGTCAGCTCGTCGCCGCCGGCGCGCTCATCGCCTGGGGCCTGCTGGTCGTCTCGTCGGTAGACAACCTCCTGCGGCCTTAC
>CAUZFM010000099.1:0-7966 GCA_963579235.1 uncultured Binatia bacterium (SeqCode) | reverse complement strand
ACGGCGAGGGAAGCCAGAAATCCAGGAATCAAGCGCTGTGACTTCAAGACACTTCTCTCTCGGACGCCCTTTTACCGGTCGGCGTCTCCGGCAATAGAGTCCCGTTGGCCAGGCGCAGAACACGATCAGCGCAGGCGGCCATGGCAGGATCGTGAGTAGCTACCACCATGGCGCAATCGGCTTCCCTGCGGATTTCGTCCAGGAGCTGCTGCACCTCGACCGTAGCCTGGGGGTCGAGGTTGCCAGTGGGCTCGTCGGCAAACACCACGGCCGGCCGGGCGACCAAGGCGCGGGCGACAGCAACGCGTTGCTGTTCTCCACCCGACAGTTCGGCCGGGCGGTGGTTCAGGCGTTCTCCCAGCCCGACCCGCTCGAGCAGTTCGACGGCCTTCCCGCTTGCCTCGGTCCTGCCCATGCCGCCGATAAGCAACGGCATCATTACGTTCTCCACGGCGTCAAAATCTCCCATCAGGTGGTGAAACTGAAACACAAAACCGATACTTCTATTGCGCAGGTCAGCCAGCCTCGCCGCATCCAGGGAAAACAAGTCCCGACCGTCGAGCATAACCCGACCCGAATCGGGATTGTCGAGCCCCGACAGAAGGTGCAAAAGCGTGCTCTTGCCCACCCCGGACTCCCCTACCACGGCCACGCTCTCTCCCCTCTCTACCTCGAGGTGAACATCGACCAGCACTTCAATGACTCTTTCGCCGTCGTCAAAACGACGGGTGAGCCCTTGGCCGACCAGTATGCTCCCGGTCATGTCCCCGGGTATAGTCCGACCGCCGTCACTCATAGCGCAGCACGTCCACCGGTACGACCTCCACCGCCTTGCGGGCCGGAAAAATCGCAGCCACGAGGCACAGGGTCATGGCGGCGCCCATCACCACCAGGAAGTTGGCCAGCACTATGCGCACCGGCAACTTGTTGACGTAAAAAACACCCTCGGGAAGCTTTATCCACTCGTACTGGCCGAGGCCCAGGCAGATCAGCCAGCCGAAAAGAGCGCCCAGGCCGGTGCCCACCGTGGCGATAATCATGCCCTTGCACACGAAAACCAGGGCCACGCTCATACTGCGCGCGCCCAGGGTTCGCAGCACAGCGATGTCGCGCCGTTTTTCCATGACCACCATGTAGAGGGTCGCCACTATGTTGAAGGCAGCCACCAGGATGATAAGCATCAGCACCAGGAAATACACGGTCTTTTCGAGCGCCAGGGCCTCGAAGACGTTGCGGTGCGATTCGGTCCAGCTCGTCACCCAGTAAGGCAGGCCCAGCTTGAGATTGAGATCGGTGGCCACCTCGCCTGCCTTGTAAGGGTCGACCACTCTCGCCTCCACGCCGCTGCCTCCCTCCAGGCCCATGAGCAAAACTGCGTCCGTGATGGGCATGTAGAGCAGCCCGCTGTCGTACTCGGCCATCCCCGAATCAAAAGAGCCCACCACCACGAAGCGCCTGCTGCGGGGCAGTGCGCCAACAGGGCTGGCCATAAACGAAGGAGCCAAGAGCGTCACCAGGTCGCCGGTCTCGAGCAACAGGCGATCCAACAGGGCCGCGCCCACCACCACGCCGCCCAGCCGTGAGCGGCCGTACTCATGGCGCTCAGCCAGGGCTTCGAGCGAACCCGACACCATGTAGGGGCGAATGCCGTCCACGCTGCTCGCCGAGGCCGGGTCGACGCCCCTGGCGTACACGCCCGAAAGACTGCCCGACGCCGACAAAACCAGCTGGCCGTTAGCTACCGGGGCCGCGTCGGTGACCCTGGGGTCCTCGCGAAGCAGGGCAGCCACGCCCTCGGCGTCGCTCAAGTTGTCGGCCCCGAAGCGGCCGTCGACCCGCAGGTGCGGGTGCAGTCCGAGGATGCGATCGCGCAAGTCTTCCTCGAAGCCGGTCATCACCGACAAGGTAATTACCATGACCATGACCCCGGTCATTACCCCGAGGGTAGAAATCAGCGTTATGACCGAGACGAAAGCTTCCGAGCGCCGGGTGCGCAGGTAGCGCAACCCGACAAACGCTTCCCACCTCATCTGCTGCCCGACTCCGCCCGGCCGCCCGGCTTGAGCTGCGGAAACAGAATGACGTCGCGTATGGACTCCACGCCGGCCAGCACCATGACCAGTCGGTCTATGCCTATGCCCTCGCCAGCCGTTGGCGGCAGGCCGTGCTCCAGCGCGCGCACGTAGTCCTCGTCCACCTGCTGGGCCTCTTCGTCGCCGGCCTCGTGCTGCCGTGCCTGCTGCTGAAAACGCTCCATCTGGTCCTCGGAGTCGTTGAGCTCCGAGAAGCCGTTGGCGATCTCCCGGCCACCTATGAACAACTCGAACCTGTCCACGAAGCGCGGGTCGTCGTCAGATTTTCGCGACAGGGGCGACACCTCGAGCGGAAATCGAGTCACGAATACCGGCTGCTGCAGGGTGTGTTCGACCACTTCTTCGAAGATGTCGGCGAGCAGTCCGAGCCCCGGCTTACGACCCTGCTTGTCCAAGCCCAACTTGTCGGCCAACGCCTGCAGTTCTCCCTCGTCGGCCGCCTGTTCTTCGCTGATGCCGGTAGCCTCGGCCACCGCGCTGGTCATCGCCACACGCCGAAAGGGTTTCGAAAAATCAAGCTCGAGATCGCCGCAGCTGAAAGCCGCGCTGCCGCGCACTGTTACGGCCAGGTCGCGCAACAACTCCTCGGTCAGGTCCATGAGTTCCTCGAAGTCGGCGTAAGCCTGGTAGAACTCAAGCATCGTGAACTCGGGGTTATGCTGGGTCGAGATACCCTCGTTACGAAAGTTACGGTTGAGCTCGAAGACCCGCTCGAAACCGCCCACCACGAGACGCTTGAGAAAGAGCTCGGGCGCTACGCGCAGGTAGAGATCAATGTCGAAGGTGTTGTGGTGGGTCACGAAGGGCCGCGCCGCTGCGCCGCCGGCCACCGACTGCATCATGGGAGTTTCGACCTCCATGAAATCACGTTCCTGGAGAAACGCGCGCACGCGCCCGACCACGGCGGCCCTGAGCTTGAACACCTCACGCGAATCGGGATTGACGATGAGATCGACATAACGGCGGCGATAGCGCTGCTCGACATCGGTGAGCCCGTGCCACTTTTCGGGCAGTGGCCTGAGCGACTTGACCAGCAGGCGCAGCTGCGCCGCGCGCAGGGTGAGCTCGCCGGTGCGCGTAAAAAACAAGCTTCCTTCCGTCCCGACTATGTCGCCGATGTCGAGTTCCTTGACCAGCGCCGCCTGCTCGGCACCCAGGTCGGCGCTGCGGCAGAACAGCTGCAGGTCTCCCGAGCCGTCGCGCAGATTGAGAAACACGGTCTTACCAAAGCTGCGGATGGCCGTGACCCGGCCCGACAGCTTGAAAGAAGGACTGTCGCTTTCGAGTTTTTGGGCTTCCCAGCCCGCGTACTCTTCTCTCAAGCGCCCGCAGAGGGCATCACGGCGAAAATCGTTGGGAAACGCCTGGCCGTTCTCACGTAGTGCGTGGAGCTTGGAGCGGCGAACGGCTACCTGCTGCTCATCGGTCTGCGGTCCTGCCTTGTCAGACGTAGAGCTCATCGGAAGCCGCGGAACCGTAGCCCGCACTCCCTATGAGGTCAACAGCACTGGCCCGCAAAAGACAGCCCTGGCTGCGGTTGAGTGCCGCCTTGGCCGCGTCACCGACGACTGTGGGCGGGTGGCCACTGCAAGATCTGCGAGCGACAGCTTTACGGCCGCTCGTCTGCGAACGTGACCGGGTTGAAACCCGTTGCTTATTTCCCTAGGCTCAAACAATGGGGCCTGCTTCTATACAGGAGCGTGTGACGAGGACAGGCCTGGTTCTCCTGGTCACCGTGACAGCATTTTTTACAGCCCGAATCGTCAATTCGGCCCTGGGCCTGAGGCTTGACGGGCACAGCCCCCTGCCCGGCGCCCGCTCGGCCAAGAGCGCTCGTGCGACCAGTACAGCCGTCGACAGCAGGCCCGACCACTCGATAATACTGTCGCGCAACCTCTTCGGGCTCGAACAGGCAGCGAACACCCTGCAGCCCAGTGCCGACGATAGCGCCCCGGCCATGACCGTGACCGGCTTCTCCTTGCGCGGGACCGCCGGAACAACCGGCGGCGAGGGTTTTGCCGTGTTCGAGAACCCGGAAGGAAAACAGGATGTTTTCTCGGTGGGCGAAAAGATCTTTGACGGCCCCCTGTTAATTTCGGTGTCCCGCCGTAAGGCGGTCGTCGAGACCGCCACCGGCCTGCGGACGGTCGAGATCACTGAGCCCGAAGCCCACAGCCGCAGCGGGGCGGAGCAAGTGGACGCGGACGGATCAATCCGCAAGACCGCAGCCGACCGCTTCCTCGTTGCCCGGAGCGAGATAGAAAACTCCCTCGACAACCTCACGCAGACCATCACCCAGGTGCGGGCCACCCCCTTTTTGCAGAACGGCAAGGCCATCGGCTTCAGGCTCTTCAACGTACGCAAGGGTTCGATCTTTGAGCGCATGGGCATCAAGAACGGCGATGTCGTGCAGGAAGTAAACGGCACAGTCCTCGATTCACCGGCGGCGGCCAGCGGCCTGCTCGACGTCATACGCACGGCAGAAAACCTGGAGCTGAAGCTGCTCAGGCAGGGCACTCCCCGCAGCCTCAGCTACACCGTACGATGACGAACCGGCGACGAGTTACCGGGGAATCCCGCATCGCCCGTCGGCTGGCAGCATCTGCCCTGGCCGTGCCCCTTACCGCGGCGCTTCTGGCCGTTGCGCTTTCCGGTCCGGCGCGAGCGCAGGCGCCAGGCCAGGGACAGGGCCAGCGAAGCATCACCATCGACTTTGACAGCGTCGAGTTGCCCACCTTCATCAAGTTCATCGCCCGCGTGACGGGGCGCAACTTCGTCTTCAGCGACAAGATCGAGGGAACGGTCAACGTCGTGTCACCCACGCCGGTGTCGCGGGATGAAGCCGAGGCGGTGTTTCACTCGGTGCTGGCCGTACGCGGGCTGACGACCATCGAAGACGGCGTAGTCACGCGCATAATCCCGCTGCGTGACGCTTTGGCGGCCGGCGGAGCACTGTCGTCGGGCGCGCGGCTACCGTCGGGATACGCCACGAGGCTGCTGCCGCTCAAGCACGTCGACGCGCTCGACCTGCTGCCCGTACTCGCGCCGTTGGTGTCCAAGCAGGGCGCGTTGACGGCCTATACCCAGACCAACACCCTCATACTGAGCGAAAGCGGTGGCAACCTTTCGCGCCTGGAGGCGCTGGTGCTGGCGCTGGACGCGCCGGTGCACGAAAAAATCTTCGACGTCATTCACCTGAAGCACGCAGTGGCCACGGTGATGACCGAACAGATAACCAATATACTGACCGACCTTCCGTCGGCCCCGGCCAAGGGCAAACCCGACGCAAACCCGGAGCCGGACTTCAGGATGGTGGCCGACCAGCGCACCAACTCGCTGGTGGTCACCGCCACACCGGTGCTCATGGGCAGGATTCGCACCCTGGCCGAACGCCTGGATACCCCGCTTCGCGAGGACGAACAACGGGTGCATGTCTACCGGGTGAAGTACGCCGACGCCCAGGACCTCGTGCTGGTGGTGATCAAGATGCTGGCCGGCAGCATAAAAGCCAGCGGAGCGGCGGCGCGCAAGCCCGGGGCTGGGGCTGGGGGAGCGGCGGTACAGGCCCGCGCGTTTGCAGGCAGCGGACTCTCCGAGGCAGTGTCGGTTACGGCCGACCCCGCTACCAACTCCATCATCATCAACGCCTCACCGCACGACCACCGGGTCATCGTCTCGCTGCTTGAAGACCTCGACGTCACCCGCCCACAGGTTTTCGTCGAGGCCATCATCGTTGAGATATCGCTTGAGCACTCGCGTGCCATCGGCTTTGACTTCCAGGGCGGCGGCGACATCGGCGACGGCGTGGGCCTGGCGCGTAGTAACCTCGCCAACCTCAACTCGGCCCTGCTCAATCCCGGCCTGCTCGGCGGCCTGATCCTGGCTGCCGCCAGCGACCGCAGCATCGAGCTTCCAGACGGCACCGTGGTACCCGCCCAGGTCGCGCTGTTCCAGGCCCTGGCCTCCGACACCGACCTCAACGTGCTGTCGGCGCCGACCCTGCTCACGATGGACAACGAGCAGGCCGAGATACTGGTGGGAAAAAACGTGCCCTTCGTCACCGGCCGCGGCGTTGACGTTTCGTCGGTGTCCAACGTGTTCACCACGATCGAGCGCCGTGACGTGGGTATAAAGCTCAAGCTCACCCCCCAGGTCACCGATGGAGACACGGTGGTACTGGAAGTCTTCGAGGAAGTGTCGGCGCTGGTTCCGAGCTCCCAACTGGACGCCAGTACCGTCGGCCCCACCACAACCGTGCGCTCGGCGTCGACCACGGTCAGCGTCAAGGACGGTCACACCGCCGTCATAGGCGGGCTGATCAGCGATTCGCTGGCCGAATCAACCTCGAAAGTCCCTCTACTGAGCCGCATCCCCCTGCTCGGAAATCTATTCAAGCACCGATCGAACACCAGCAGCAAGGTCAACCTCGTCGTATTTCTCACCCCCCACATCATCCGTTCGGATACCGACCTGGCCCAGGCCACAAAACGCAGCAAGGACAAATTTAGAAATGCCATGCCCGAATCTGTGCAGGCCCATCCGCTTCCGGGAGACAGCCCCAAGAGCGGATTGCGCGAGGTACCTATCAACGGCAGCGGCGATGGCGGACCGGACGATAATCACAACGGTAACGACGGCTACGTGTTTCCGCTCTGGCCCAGCGAGGGTGCCGACTCCAGGTAACCGCCGGTGCCCCGTAACATAACCGAGCCTCTCGACAACCTGCTGCTCCGGGCCGGCGTTTCGCGCGAACACATAGCCGAAGCCCGCGCGTCGGCCGGTGATGGCGACCTCGGCCCCGAGCTTGAACGCGTGGCCGGATTTCCTCAGCTGCGCTGGGCCGCCCTCCTCGCCGAGCGCTGCGGCCTGCTGTTTTCGCCTGACCTCGGCGAAGACCGGGTCGACCCCCGGCTGCTGGCCGACGTATCTATTACCTGGTGCCGGAACAACCGCGTGCTACCACTCAGCAAGGACTCGGACACCCTGACGGTGGCCACTTCAAACCCCATGAACGCGGGCCCGCTACAGGATCTTGCCGCTGTCTACGACATCGACGTGTCGCCCATGGTGGTGCCCGGGGCTGTGCTGTCGGAGAGCATCATACGCGCCTTCGACCGTGCTTCGTCCCTCGCCGCCGATCTCGTTGACCACCTTGGCGACCAGCCCGCCTTCGAAGTCGAAGCGTCCGACCTCAGCGACGTACCCGACCTGATTGAAACCGAGGACGAAGCGCCCGTCATCAGGCTGGTCAACGCGGTGATCTACCAGGCCGCCCGCGACGGCGCCAGCGACATACACCTGGAGCCGTTCGAGGCTGGCGTCTCGGTGCGCTACCGCATCGACGGCCTGCTGGCCGAGGTCACGCGCGTGCCACGCAGCGCCCACCCGGCGCTGGTAAGCCGCATCAAGGTGATGGCTTCACTCGACATCGCCGAGAAACGACTGCCGCAGGACGGCGGCATACGCACCCGGGCCGCCGGCCGGGACCTCGACCTGAGGGTATCGACCGTGCCCACGGCTTTCGGCGAACGCGTGGTACTGCGCCTGCTCGACCGCGGAAACGCGCTAATGGGCCTGTCTGAGCTGGAGCTGTCGCCCGGCAACCTGGCCACGCTCAAAGCGCTGCTAACGCGCAGCAACGGCATCGTGCTCGCGACCGGCCCCACTGGAAGCGGCAAGACCACGACGCTCTACGCCGCCCTCTCCGAGATGAACAGCGAAGAGCGCAACATCATCACCATAGAAGACCCAGTGGAGTACCAACTGCCCGGCATCGGGCAGATGCAGGTCAACCCGAAGATTGACCTGGACTTTGCCAGTGGCCTGCGATCGACACTGCGGCAGGACCCCGACGTGATCATGGTGGGTGAAAT
>CAUZFM010000098.1:0-8126 GCA_963579235.1 uncultured Binatia bacterium (SeqCode) | reverse complement strand
GCTGCTCGTAATCGTACACCGCTGTTTTCGCGCCGGGGAACGGTCTCGGACCGATCTTCCACTGGTTGAACCAGGCCTTCCACAGCTGTTCTTCGTGGTCGTACATCTCGGCATAGGGGATGACAAAACTCTGTCGGTCGAGATACACGATGCGCCGGGAGTAAGCATAACCCGGAAGCCGCGAGCGCCCTTCTATAATCCACAGGTCGCGCAGCTCCCAGGTATCGTCGAAAATAAAATCAGCGGTGCCGGTGGCCCTGCGCCCTGGGAAATGCCGCGTGTGCATGGGCGCAAGCATTTTTTTTCGACCCAACAATCTCCAATCCATCCATGCGACGCTACCAGCCCAACCGGCGTAACTGTCGAGGTCGGTGTCCTGACCGAAAAGGGCTTCGGACCTTTGCGCGGTAGAAAGCCTGCGTACTCGCTTGAGCAACGGGTAGTACAACCAACTGTCGTCCTGCCTTCCCGGATCGAGGTAGCGGTTGTAACTTAGTCCTACGCCCTTGAGGTCGAAAGGCTCTATTATTGGATGCAAGGATTCTCGGTAGCGTATCCCGTCGGGGGTGGGCCAACCTGGTTTCGGCTCATGGTAAAGGCGGCCGACGTGGTACAAACGCCTGAAGTGGCCGAGCACAAAATGTCGTTCCACCTGCATGCCGCGGTCGCTCCGTAAGCTGCCCGTGTCGCAGTCAAAATTGCGGATATCGAGGTCGTCCACCAGGATGCGGTTTTCGTAGTTGAACATCAGCTTGACCGCGAGGTCCGGGTCGTCGTCAGAAAGCGAAGGGAAGGGGAGCCCCGCAACGTAGTTTTCAAGCGCCAGTCCGTCCCCGGAAAGCTGCACCTGCGCAGAGTATTTTTCAGTAGCCGCCAGGCGGGCGGGCTCCAGTGGTATGAGACGGCTTTCCACCACTTCGATCGGAAGACCTCGGCCCAGGGCCCAGTTTGCCGACGGAGGCAACCACCGGCCGTAAACCTTCGTATCTCCCGCAGAAAGAAACTGGCCCGGCGCTGGCGGCCCCGCATCGAGCATCGAGGGCGGTTCCTGCCCATCGATTTTCAATTCGGCCATAGCCTGGCTGCTTAAGAAAGACGAAAAAATCAGGGCTGAAACCGTGGTAAGCAGTTTCAGCCTCAAGGCGGGAGGGATATAGTTATCAACTAGCAAAGGACTTTCCTCGCCCATGATAACAGACCGCCAAAAACAACTTAAAGTCCTGCTGGAGCAGAGGATCCTGGTACTCGACGGCGCCACCGGCACGAGCCTGCAGGAAGTGGATCTCACGGCCGAAGACTTTGGCGGGCCGGAGCTCGAGGGCTGTAACGAGAACCTGCTCATCACCCGCCCCGACGTCGTAGAGGCAGTCCACCGTGGCTTTCTCGAGGCTGGAGCCGACATCATCGAAACCAATACTTTCGGCTCCAGCTCGGTTGTACTCGAAGAGTACGATCTCGCCGACCGCGCCCGCCAGTTGAGCCGCCTGGGTTCGGAAATCGCCCGCAAAGCAGCCGACCAAGCCTCCACCAGCGGACAAGTGCGCTTCGTCGCGGGTTCCATGGGACCTACCACCCGGGCCCTTTCCGTCACCGGAGGAATAAGCTGGGAAGAACTCGCCGTATCTTACCAGGAACAAGCCGCCGGCCTGCTCGAGGGCGGATCCGATTTCCTGCTTGTCGAAACCTGCCAGGACACCCTCAACATCAAGGCAGCACTGGAAGGTATAGACAGGGCCGAAAAAGAACTGGGTGTCGAAGCGCTCGTGGCCGTGCAGGGAACCGTCGAAACCATGGGTACTCTCCTGGCCGGCCAGGACGTTGAAGCCTTGTACGTTTCGCTGGAGCACAGGGACCTTTTATGGATAGGCCTCAACTGCGCCACCGGCCCTGATTTCATGACCGACCACCTGCGAACGCTGGCTGAAATTTCGCGCTTTCCGGTTGCTTGTATTCCCAACGCCGGGCTTCCCGACGAAGAGGGCAACTACAACGAAGACCCCGAACGTCTCGCAACCAAGTTGCGGCAGTTTGCCGAGCAGGGCTGGCTCAACGTTGTGGGCGGGTGCTGTGGCACCGTGCCGGAACACGTGCGCGCAATTGCCGACGCTGTTAAGGATTGCAGTCCGCGTAAAGCCGCTCCTCGGCTACGCAGCGTCGTGTCGGGTATCGAGGCCTGCGAAATAAGCGATGAGAAGCGACCGGTGCTCGTCGGCGAGCGAACCAACGTGCTGGGTAGCCGCCGTTTCAAGCGGCTGATAGCAGAGCGCAAGTTCGAAGAGGCAGCCGAGGTCGGCCGGGCGCAGGTGCGACGCGGAGCCGCGATCATGGACGTCTGCCTGCAGGACCCCGACGGCGACGAGTTGCATGATCTTCCGGTGTTCCTCGAGCTCCTGGTCAAGAAGGTCAAGGTTCCCATAATGGTAGACACCACCGAATTGGATGTGCTCGAAGCGGTCCTGCCCGTGCTCCAGGGAAAATGCGTCGTAAATTCTATCAACCTGGAAGACGGAGAAGAGAAGTTTGAGCAGGTCGTGCCCCTTCTGCGCCGCTTCGGCGGTGCCGCGGTGGTGGGTTGCATAGACGAGGATCCCGAACAGGCCCAGGCCGTTACCCGCGAGCGCAAACTCGACGTCGCCCGGAACTCATGTGTACTGCTGACCGAAAAGTACGGGCTCCCCATCGAGGACATCTTTATTGACCCCCTGGTGTTTCCGGTGGGAACCGGAGACCGCAACTACGTGGGCTCGGGCATAGAAACCATCGAAGGCATACGCCTGATCAAGCGCGAGCTTCCTGGCTGCAAGACCATACTGGGCATTTCCAATGTTTCTTTCGGGCTGCCCGTCGCCGGTCGCGAGGTGCTCAACAGTGTATTTCTACACCACTGCGTGGAAGCGGGCCTTGATCTGGCCATAGTCAGTACCGAGTCACTGGCCCCTTACAGTCGCATACCTACCGAAGAACGACGACTGTGCGACGATCTCCTCGAAAACCGCGGCGATGATCCGGTCGCGGCTTTTGCAGCGCACTTCAAGGATGTGCAGCCGGTCGTTACCGAGGATGAACGGGCGGCCCTGTCTGACGAAGAGCGCATCCGCTTGTGCGTTCTCGAGGGCAGCAAGCAGGGGCTTGAAGAATCCCTTGAAAAATTCAGGCAGGGCAAAGAACCCCTCGAGGTCATAAACGGCCCCCTGATGGCAGGCATGGACGAGGTCGGCAAGCGGTTTTCTGCAAACGAAATGATTGTCGCCGAGGTTCTGCAGTCCGCCGAGGCCATGAAGGCCGGGGTCAGCTACCTCGAACAGTTCATGGACAAGAACACTACCGCGAGCCGTGGTCGCATTTTACTGGCGACGGTAAAAGGCGACGTACACGACATCGGCAAAAACCTGGTAGACATTATACTCTCCAACAACGGCTACGAGATCATCAACCTGGGAATTCGAGTTCCGCCCGAGGACCTTCTCGCCGCCTACCGAGAACACTCGCCCGACCTGATCGGCTTGTCGGGGCTGTTGGTCAAAAGTGCCAAGCAGATGGTTATCACCGCCTCCGATCTCGCGGCTGCGGGCGTAGACATCCCCTTGCTCGTAGGCGGCGCGGCATTATCCAATCGTTTTACTCGGCTCAAAATCGCGCCGCAATATCCGGGCCCGGTCGTTTACGCCCGCGACGCCATGCTCGGTCTCGAGCTGGCGGGACGACTGCGTAACGAAGACGAATTGCCCAAGTTGGTTTCCGAGTTGGATGCTGAGAGGCAACAGCTCGAAGAATCGGAGCAACGCAGCGCTGCGCGCCGACGCAACGATAGCGACCGCGAATTTGCGCCGCCGAAGCTTAAACCTCCAAATGAACTCCCGCGAGCGCCAGACTACAGGCTGCACGTTGAACGCGACCGCGATCCAGCCGAGTTATTTGACTGGATAAACCCGGCGATGTTGTACGGTCGGCACCTGGGTTTCAAGGGCAATTTCACAAACGCCCTCGCCGCTGGAGATACGAAGGCGATCGAGCTGCGCGGCGAGGTAGAAAAGGTGCAGGACTGGACCTGCTCGCTCGAGGATGTCGCTGCGTCTGCCATATATCGCTTCTTTTCGGCCCGCAGCGATGGCGAGAGCCTCGTAGTATACCCTTCCGGCCCGCAATCTGAGAGCTCAGCTTTCTCTTTCGGCCGACAGCAGCGCGACGGCGGATTGTGCTTGTCTGACTACGTTTCGCCGGGCGGAGACGACAACATAGCGATGTTCGTCACCAGTTTCGGTCCTGGTGTGCGCGGCCATGCCGAGAAACTCATCAAGGATGGCGAATTTCTCAAGGCTCATATTTTCCAGGCGCTGGCGCTGGAAGCAGCCGAGGCTTACGCGGAGTTTCTTCACGCTCGTTTGAGAGCGGCCTGGGGTTATGCCGACCCCGCGGAACTCAGCCGAACCGATCTGTTCAAGGCCCGTTACCACGGCAAGCGATATTCCTTTGGTTACCCGGCCTGTCCGCGACTCGAAGACCAGTCTCTGCTTTTCGAGTTACTTGATGTCGATGCAACCCTGGGCGTGGAGCTCACCGAAGGTTTTATGATGGAACCCGAATCCTCGGTAAGCGCGGTGGTATTTCACCACCCCGAGGCGAGTTACTTCAGCCTGACCGAGGCAGATTCCGAGTTGTTGGACCGAACCCTTGGGGAGCCTCCTCCCGGCGCCTGAAAATGATTCCGGCTACCACGCCCGCCAACAGGCCGCCGAGGTGCGCGGTATTGTCGCGGCCCGGGCCGAAACCTATTGCCATGCCGTAAATAGCGGCCATAGCTCCGAGTACCTGCCAGGATGGCCTGGAGCCGCTCTTGCGCCCGGGCAAGGACAGGCCAGCCAGTGCCCCGAGAATACCGGCCACGCCCCCCGAGGCTCCTGCCTTGACCGCCATAGACGGGGTCAGAACATGGCTCGCGACGTTGCCCGCGATACCTGCGACCACGAAAGTGAGAAGGAAAGGCCAGGCTTTCATTTCACGGGCCAGGTGGGGGCCGAGTATCCACAGCATGACCATGTTCGACATGATGTGGCCCAGGTCAAAATGTAGAAAAACCGCGCTGAGCAAACGCCAGTACTCGCCCGCCTCAACCAGGCTCCAGGTGATGGCGCCCATTTCAACCATGCGCGCTCTTCCAACCGGATCGAGGCCACCATGGGTGAAAAAAAACGCGGCCAGGCAGGCGGCGGTGATGGCAACTACTACGCCCAGTTGCTCGGGGCTTGAATCCAGCACCGCTTGGTCTTTTTCCGGGTCGTCGGGCCGCAGGACTTCGGGGTACTCCTCGGCCAGCAGCTCGTTGGCCCGCTCAAGCTGCTCGGGCGGGACGAGGACTGTGAACGAATCCGCGGAATGGGCTTGCAGCCGGGAACCAAGGCCCATCGAAGCAAAAAGCAACGCCAGTGCGTCGGCTTCCGCTTTTGAGAGACCCGTGCGTACGGCAACCGAGGCCTTGGTTTTGCCACTGGACGCGGAGCCTTCCTTGCGCATGGCATAAGACTGCCACAAGCTGCCCCTCGGGGATACAGGCGGGGTGGCGGACTGCAAAGCCCAGCCCGTATCGAGGGTCAACCAAGGCGTGGACAACAAGCAAGCGAACGAAGCGAAGGGCTCCAGCGATACCGAGATCTTCATGACCGCGGTAGCGGGGCTCTGCCTGGTTTTCGTTTTTGGTGGGGTCATTTTCGAGGGATTGAAAGCCGGCGGTGACACTGCGGGCTACGTTACCTTGCTGGCCCTCATCGCTCCCGTTGAATCGGTGCGGCCACTGTACTTTGCCTTCGTGATGCTGCCCGCCCTCGTGGCTTTTCTCGCTGTCGGGGTACCCGTGTTGGTGAGGGTCTTGCTAAGGATGAAGCAGGTCCATGCCCGTGACCGGGCGTTTCTTTTTGCGCTGGGGCTCTGTTGCCTGTTGCTCTACGTCGACAGGGTCGCTGGTAACGCCTCGTTTCTGGGCCTGTTGTTGGCGCTCAGCATCGGCCTGCGTGGGGGCTCAAGGACGATAAGGCGGCTTGCAACTAAACTCGCGGGAGGCCTGTGCCTGCTAACGGCCTCAAGCCTGGTGCTGTTGACCTGGATGGGGGCCGGCGTTCAAGCCGGGGCCCCCCCTGGCGTAGCGGTGCTTCCGACGCTGGTCATGCTCACTTGTTTTCTATTGCTGTTGAGCATGGTCTCGGTGGCACTGGCCCAGCGGGGGCCGCAGGCAAGCGTGGCTGCCATCCTGCTGTGGTGCGCGGCCCTGGCCTGGTACCCACTGGCCGTGACCGGCACAGAACTACTGGCAGCAGCAGTTGATATGCAGGCGGCGGCAGGGCTCGTCATGATTTTTGTGCTGCTGGCGGACGGGGCCCTGCTCGTGTTTTACCGGCGTTCCATGGGCGCGGCCTGACCACCTGGGTGCAGTCGGGTGGGCGCTTCCCTTTGACGTCTCCGTCGTTCATTTTACGGCGGTGTCCGAGCACGTACTCAAAAACAGCGAAGCCCTCTACGACCGGGCTCGTCGGGTTATCCCTGGCGGACTTTATGGCCACCAGGCCCGTGGCCTGCTCACCCGCGGCAGTCACCCGGTTTTTCTTGAGTCTGCGTCGGGCTGCCGTCTTAAGGACGTAGACGGCAACGAGTACATCGATTTTCTCTGCGCTTACGGACCGATGGTGGTCGGTTACGGAAACGAGTCCGTAGAGCACGCAGCGGCCCTGCAGAGAGAGGCCTGCGACACCATGAACGTGCCTGCGCCCGCGATGGTGGAACTCGCCGAGAAACTCGTCGGGATGACACCCGGCGCCGACTGGGCGCTTTTTGCCAAGAACGGATCCGACGTTACGACCTGGTCGTTGGCCGTCGCGCGCGCGGCAACCGGGCGTGACAACGTGGCCATGGTGGCGGGTACGTACCACGGGGTGCACGGCTGGTGCAACCAACTCGAAAAGGGTTTTCCCGGCAGTGAACGTTCGGCTGTCGTCAATTTTGTCTGGAACGACCTCGATTCGCTCGACCGTTGCCTGGCGGTAGAGGGCGGGTTGGCCGCGGTCATGGTAACACCGTTTCGTCACGAGGCGTTTAGTGATTCGCTACTACCCGCCGACGGCTTTCTCGAAGGCGTGAGGGAGCGCTGCAGCAAACACGGGGCCGTGATGATAATCGACGACGTTCGCGCCGGTTTCCGCCTGCACCTGGGTGGCTCAAGCCAGTTGTGGGGTGTGACGCCCGACCTGTTGTTGTACTCCAAGGCGCTGGCCAACGGCTACCCCCTGTCGGCCATGCTGGGTGTGGACAGCCTGCGCTCGGCCGCCCGTGAAGTCTTCTACACCGGTACTTTCGGCACACAGGCTGTACCCCTGGCAGCCGCCCTGGCTACACTGGACTGCCTGGAGGCCCTGGACGGGCCATCGGTCATGCGAGAACAAGGGGAGAGCCTGTGCTCGGGTTTGCGGGAGCAGGCGCAGGCGGCAGGTTTCGGAGTAACAATCAGCGGCCCGGCCGCGATACCTTTCATGACTTTCATTGACGACAGCGAATTCGACCTTTCTCGTCGCTTCGCGGGACTGTGCGCCGACGGGGGTGTATTTATTCACCCACTTCACAACTGGTTCCTGTCTACGGCCCATAGCGCCGAGGATATTGAACAGGCTCTGTCCATAACAGCAGATGCCTTCTCAAGCCTCGCGCAGGATAGGGAAGGGTGAGCACCGTTACCCTGCGCCACCGGGGGCGTAAGAGCGGCGAGGTCTACGAGGTGCAGGTCTGGGCGGCCACGCTCGATGGAACGCTGTACGTTGCCAGTCTCGATGACTCCCGTAACTGGGTTCGCAACCTTCGGGCCGCAGGTTCGGTCGGGTTGTTGGAGGGCGAACAGGAGCGCTCTTATGCCGTGACCGAAGAAGATGACGAGGCGTTGATGCTCAGATTCAGAAGGCAGACGCGCCGGGATCATCCATTCGTGGCCCGGCTGTTGCCGTTATTTAACCGTGGGACCCGACCCGTTTTGTTCAAGCTCACATAAACCAGGGAGAGCTATTGTGCCGATACCCGAGAAACATTTTTTTGTATGTACCAACCGTCGACCACCGGGCGTGGAAGTTCCTTCCTGTGGAGCCCAGGATGGC
>CAUZFM010000097.1:0-8422 GCA_963579235.1 uncultured Binatia bacterium (SeqCode) | reverse complement strand
ATCAACCGTGTGACCCAGCACAGAGAAAAGATCGGTTTCCAGGCTGGCCGTTCCCAGGCCCGGGCCATCTACTCTAAAATAGTTCTGGTTGCAGGGGCTACCCGTTACCGTATGAGCGACCAACGGGCTTCCGATGGTTCCCAGCGGGGCCGTACCGTCGTCCCAGACCAGGAAGGGGCCTATGCCGCCGTCACCGGGCGCGACCGCCGCAAGTCCGAAAATATCAATGTCCTCGGTAAAATTAACCTCGCCCAGGGCGCTGACCACGACGGTCTCAGTACCGTAGGGGTGCGACATGACATAGCTCGCAAACGGTGACAGGCCGGTGCCCTTGATCCTCACCCGAGTAAAAGCGATCTGGTCGCCGTCCGATACCACGCCACCACCGAAGGTTCCCTCCAGCGCCATGCTCAGCCTCAGTTGGCCACCGGCCGGCGTGGCCAGGACCGCCTCGCCCATCCACCAGAAAGCCTCCTCGGGAAAGTTAGCCGGAAAAGAAACCGGTGCCGAGGGGTCGGGAAGATCCAGCGGGTCGAAACACACGCCCGGCTCCAGGCAGAGCTCGAGCGCTATACCCGCTGTATCAACGTAGTAAGCAGGAAAACCGTTGCCAGGATTCACTGGGCCGGCGTTCTCGATGCCAGTCGGCGCGGGTACACAGGCTCCCAGTCCGTCGCACTGCTCCAGCGTACAGGTATCGGGGTTGGCCGTGCAGGAAGTAGCCGCAGGGTTCAAGCAACTTTCCGCAACTTCATCGCAGGCATTGTTACAAACGCCTCCGGCGGCGCAGGGATCGCCCGTGTGACCACACGCGCCGGCCGCGCATACGTCTTCGCCGTTGCAGAACAGGCCGTCGTCGCAGGGACCAAGGATGGCAGAATTGACGCAGGCGTTCACGTTGTCACAACTGTCTTCCGTGCACACGTTGTCATCATCACAGTTCCGTGCAGCTCCACCGACGCAACTGCCTTCCGAACAGGTATCCGAGGTGGTGCAGGCGTTGTTGTCGTCGCAGGCTGCCGTATTAACTGCATAGACACAGCCCGACAAGGGCTCGCAACTGTCGTTGGTACAGCCATTATCGTCGTCGCAGGTCGGAGGCTGGATGCCTAAGCACGAGCCGGAGAAACAGAAATCCTGGGTGGTGCAGGCGTTGCCGTCGTCGCAGGGAGCGTTGCCAAGATCCGTGCCTCCGCATACCCCGGAAGTACAGACATCAGCGGTAGTGCAAGTGTTGCCATCATCGCAAGAAATTGCGTTGTCAGTCCATACGCAACCGCTAGTCGGTTCGCAGGTGTCAGTGGTACATTCATTGCTATCGTCGCAGACCTGTACCGGACCACCCTCGCAAGTGCCCGCAGAGCAGGTGTCATCACTAGTGCAGGCATCGCCGTCAATACAGATCGCGCCGTCAGCCGTGACCGGATCACTGCACGTGCCTGTCTCCGGGTCGCAGCTACCCACGTCGTGACACTGGTCAAGGGCGGTGCACACTACCGGATCGGCACCCACGCAAAAGCCGGCCTGGCAGGTATCAGCCGTCGTGCAGGCGTTTCCGTCGTCGCAGGCAGTGCCGTCCGTCTTGGCCGGACCACTGCACGCGCCCGTTCCCGAGTCACAGCTACCCGCGTCGCGACACTGGTCAGGAGCGGTGCACACTACCGGATCGGCACCCACGCAAAGCCCGGCCTGGCAGGTATCAACCGTCGTGCAGGCGTCTCCGTCTTCACAGGACAAGATGTTGTTGCTGTACACGCAACCGCTGGACGGGTCGCAAATATCATCTGTGCAGCCGTTGTCGTCGTTGCAGTCAATCAACCCGGGCACGAACAGGCAGCCCATCCCGGCCGCACAGCTGTCGGTGGTGCAGGCGTTGGAGTCATCACAAGTAGTGGGGCCACCGCTCACGCAGACGCCGACAACACACTGGTCACCGCTGGTACAGGGGTCGCCATCACTGCAGGCAGAATTATTGGCAAGGTTGGCGCAACCGTTGACCGAGTCGCAGATATCGTCGGTACAGACTTCACCGTCGCTGCATTCGATGGCCGCACCCTCGCAAACGCCGGCCGCACTGCAGGTGTCGCCGATGGTGCAGACACTATCGTCATCGCAGGCGCCGACTTCAGCCGTGCAATCAGCAGCACAACAGTCGCCGGCTATGTTGTTGCCGTCGTCGCAGGTCTCGCCAGCCTCGACTATACCGTTGCCGCATTCGGCTCCCACTACTATCGAGGCACCAAGGGTATTTACCGGCATTGGAACGCCGTTCGTGTCAGAAACCACTACGTTGGAGAAGGAGAAATCTATAGTCTGCCCGGTCGCTGAACCCGAGATCGTGAAGGGAATCTGCGCGACGCTGACGATGCCACCGGGTTCGGTCATGCTCATCACGTTGAACCCTGCTACCGTGACCTGGGCCGTACCGATATTGCCGAAGGGTAAACCTGAAAACTCAAGCGTGGTGCCTCCAGCGAACGTGCCCGGCACCAGCAGGTCGGGTGACCAGGAGAGAGTCACCGAGTAAGATCCCAATGGGTTCGACGTCGAACCGGTGTCGATCACGAGCTCGGCGGTGAATGCCGCTCCAGGTGCCGCTGAAGCCGGTAAACCGCTGATCCTGACTTGGGCCGCCCCTGCCTCTACAGCCGACAAAACGACGGTACTCGCCAACGCGGCGATCACCAGTACGCGGGCAATCAACGAGACAACAGGTTTCTTCTTCACGGTAGTAACCCCCGGAGATCATCAGTCTGGCCAAGCCAACAGTTTTCGTTCTCTGAAAACCCGATGAATCCTAACAGTCCAGTGACAGGGGCTTTGCCAATACTGTCAAGAGGGTTGGTCTATAAAGGCTTTCAGATGGAGGCCGGCTTTCAGCCCCTTCCTTGTTGCTCCAGGCCTGGCGACCACCCGAACGGGTAGGGCTGCACGCAAAAACGCATGGCTGCCGCGGGAGCGGGGCATCAGCTTCTGAACCACTAAAAAGGCCGCACGGCCGCTTGCTCGCTAGCCGGGCCGCCGATTTTCCTGTGCCAGCGCAACAAGTCGAGCAAAGGTCACGCTTTGCGCAATCGCACAGGCTCCTGACCACCCGCGGTAGATAAAAACAATCTCCTCAACCAGGCAACCAGCGCGGTACCCCACCCGCCCGTCCGGGGGACAGCACACCCAACCGCGCAAGGCCCAACTCGCGGGTCCGCGACCAGCCCAACGGTGGCCCTGCTGCGACTGGTCTGTACAGAAAAACCCTGTATAACAGCCCAGCGCGGTGGCTTTCGGGAACCGCCGGACCGGTCGCATGAGACCGGCCCCGCTGGGCGCGAGACATCAACAATCCCGAAAAGGAGAATCTACCGATGGGAAGAAAAGTGTACGTCGTAGGCGTGGGTATGACCAAGTTTGAAAAGCCGGGAGCCCGCGATTGGGACTACCCGGACATGGCGCGGGAGTCGGGAACCCGAGCCCTCGAAGACGCCGGCATTCCCTACGACGAAGTTGAACAAGCCTGCGTAGGCTACTGCTACGGGGACTCCACCTGTGGACAACGCGCGGTATACGAGCTCGGGCTGACCGGCATCCCCGTCTACAACGTGAACAACAACTGTTCCACCGGCTCGACGGCGCTGTTCATGGCCAAGCAGTTCATAGAAGGCGGGATCGCTGACTGCGCGCTGGCGCTGGGCTTCGAAAAAATGGAGAAAGGCTCGCTGGGCATCAAGTACACCGATCGCACCATGCCCATGGATCGGCATCTCAACACGATGATGGGGGTAAAAGACCTTGCCGACGCACCGGTAGCGCCGCAGTTCTTCGGCAACGCCGGACGCGAACACATGGATCGCTACGGCAGCACGCCCGAGCAGTTTGCGAAGATCGGGATGAAGAACCACAAGCACTCGGTCAACAACCCCTACTCGCAGTTCCGAGACGAGTACACACTCGAAGAAATCCTGGCCGCGCCCACCGTGTATGAACCGCTTACCAGGCTGCAGTGCTGCCCGACATCCGACGGCTCGGGAGCCGCGATACTGGCCAGCGAAGACTTCGTGCGCAAGCACGGCCTGCAGTCAAAGGCGGTCGAGATTATCGGCATGTCGATGACCACCGATTTTCCCAGTTCGTTTGAAAAGAGCTGCATAAAGCTGGTAGGCCAGGACATGACGGCCAAGGCCGCGCAGGACGTGTACGAGCAAAGCGGCGTGGGCCCCGAGGACGTGGACGTGGTGGAGCTGCACGACTGCTTTTCGTGCAACGAGATGGTCACCTACGAGGGCCTCGGCCTGTGCGGCGAAGGTGAAGGTGGGCGTATGACCGACGAGGACGCCTTTACTTACGGCGGCAAGACGGTGGTCAACCCGTCGGGTGGTTTGATATCCAAGGGCCACCCCCTGGGTGCTACCGGGCTGGCCCAGTGCGCCGAGCTGAGCTGGCAGCTGCGCGGCGAAGCCGACAAGCGGCAGGTCGAAGGAGCCAAGGTGGCGCTGCAACACAACCTCGGACTGGGTGGCGCGGCCGTGGTCGCAATGTACCGCATGGCTGGCTGGGACTGATCCCCCCGCTTGGTGTTGCCCGGCTGAGATTACCCGGAAGGCACAACGCAGGCATGGAATTCAATCTCTGGTCGGTTTTTCGAACGGTCGCAGCAGCCGTCCCTGACCGAGAGTGCCTGGTACAGGGCTCGCGGCGACTGCACTACCACGAACTCGAAAAGCGCTCGCTCAAGCTGGCCGGGCTCCTGGCCTCGCACGGTCTGGCCCCCTTCACCGAGCGTAACGAACTCAAGAACTGGCAGTCCGGGCAGGCCACGCTGGGACTGTACCTGTACAACTGCCCCGAATACCTCGAAGGCATGCTCGGCTCGTTTGCCGCGCGCGTTGCTCCCTTCAACGTCAACTACCGCTACGTCGAAGAAGAACTCGAGTACCTCTTACGCGACGCGGGTTTGCGCGCGCTGGTATACCACGCCTCGCTGGCCCCCACCCTCGCCCGAGTGCTGCCGCGACTCGACGGCGTGGAACTGCTGCTGCAGGTTGACGACGGCTCGGGCCAGCCGCTGCTGCAAGGCGCGCAGGACTACGAGCGGGCCCTGGCCGCGGCCCCCGAGCTCGACCCCGGCCTGCAGCCTTCGCCCGATGACCTCTACCTCCTATACACCGGCGGCACGACGGGAATGCCCAAGGGCGTCCTGTGGCGACAGGCCGACGTTTTTGCAGCCGCGCTGGGAGGAACGGACCGACACGGCAGGGAGTTCTCGAGTCTCGATGAAATAGCCGAACGGGCTAGGGGCCGGGAGCCCAGGGTACTGCCGGCCTCCCCCTTCATGCACGGCGCGGCCCACTGGAGCGCCTTCAGCACCTTCGCCGCCGGTGGCACGGTTATCGTCAGGAACAACTCCCGCGGCCTCGACCCAGCCGGCCTGCTCGAAACAGTGGCGCAAGAACGAGCCACCGCGCTGCTCATTATCGGTGATGCCTTCGGCCGGCCCCTGCTCGCCGAGCTGGAGGCGGGCAACTACGAGCTGCCCTGCCTGCGCACGCTCATAACCGGCGGCGCCGCCCTGAGCGTAGAGGTCAAGCAAGGCCTGGTCGAACAGATCCCGGGGCTGACCATACTCGACGCCGTGGGATCATCGGAGAGCGGCAACCAGGGCAACCACTACAGCCGCGGTGGTGGAGAGGTAGCGACCGGCAGTTTTGACGCCGCCCCGGGCAGCCTGGTACTCAACGCCGAGCTGACCGGGCAACTGCCACGCGAAAACACGGAAACCGGCTGGTTTGCACGCAGTGGCCGCATACCGCTGGGCTACCTAGGCGACGAAGATAAAACGCTGCGTACTTTTCCGCTGGTGGATGGCACCCGCTACTCGGTGCCCGGCGACAGGGCCCGCTGGTCGGCGGACGGTCGCATCCAACTTCTCGGTCGGGACTCGGTGACCATCAACTCGGGCGGAGAGAAAATCTTTGCCGAGGAGGTAGAGCAGGCCCTCAAGCACCACGTCGGCGTATACGACGCCATAGTGGTCGGCCGTGCCAGCGAACGCTGGGGCCAGGAAGTGGTGGCGGTCGTACAACTGGTGCCCGGCGCGAGCACCACGGCAGAGGAACTGGGGCTTGGCTGCGCTGAGCACATCGCGCGTTACAAGCTTCCCCGCGACTGGGTCTTCGTTGGCGAGATACGCCGTAGCCCCAGCGGCAAGGCCGACTACGCCTGGGCCCGCGAGCAGGCTTCAGGCCAGGCCGATCAATCCTGAGGGCCGCGCGAGCACCACGGCGGCCCCCGCATCCAGAAGCTCTCTTCGGTCCCTGAATCCCCACTCGACCCCTACCGGCAGCATGCCGGCGGATCTGGCGGTGGCGAGATCGGTGGGGGTGTCGCCCACGAGCAGGCAGCGATGGGCCGGCAGCTGCATGCGCGCGGCCACCCGCCTGGCCGAAACTGGCGACGGCTTGCGGGGTACATCATCCCGGGCTCCGACGACCGCCGCGAAAGGAAACCTTCCGAAGAGTTCGCGTACCAGCCGACGGGTATAGTAGTCAGGCTTGTTGGAAAGCACTGCAAACGGGACCCCGCGAGAGCCCAGTTCGGCGAGCATGGCCTTTATCCCGGGGTAAGGCCTGGTGTGTTCACGACAGCGGCGGGCGTAAACCTTGCGAACCGCACCAACGCAGCGCTCAAGTACCCTCGGGTCTGCCGCCGCCTGCGCGGGCAGTGCCCGCGCCATGAGCAGGACGATCCCCTCGCCCACGAAGTAGCGATACGCGTCGTGGGCGTGAACCGGATACCCCATGCCCGCCAACACTTCGTTACTGGAGTTGGCAAGGTCGGCCAGCGAGTCGATGAGAGTCCCATCGAGATCAAACACGACCCCGTTACGGTTGGATTGTTGTCGCTGCACCGGCAACTACTCGACGGGAAGAGTCCGGTCGGGGGCGGCGATGGCCTTGCTGCCAACGTCACCCGCCCCGCCTGCTACGACTACCCCCATCGCTTCTCCTTCCTGGCCACTAAACTGCGCGACAGGGCAGACTGTTGTTGGCGTGGCCCGTGCCGGCTTCCCTGTAACTACTCAGCGACAGAGGTTAACCGAATACGACTTCGGATAACAGGGCAAGGATAAGGCCCTGAGGCAGTCGCCGGTGGTTGCAGGATCGCCCAGGGCCAGTGAAGCGGTCACCGCAGACCTTCCCGACAGAGCCTGTATGTCGGTGCCTTTCATTTTCGCCTTCACTTTCATGGTTCCGGTTTTGTAGTTGTAGCGCACCTTGACCAGCGCCAGCTTGTTGCCGCCTTCGACCGAGCCGGTCTTGTCCCTGAACTTGAAGGAGCTGCCACTCGAGTTAGAGGTGAAGGCGCCAGGTGGAAGCGTCGACAGGTACATGGGCTCAAAGTTCTCATCGGAAAGCGCGAGCACGAAGCCCTGGTCGGGGGTAGATTCTATACCCGCCAGTGAAAGCTCGGCCTTGACCAACAACTTGTCCTTGGCCGCCCCATCTTTGGTGATTGCCTTTATGAAGACCTCGCCCAGCTCCCTGGCATCGCCGGCTACGCACTGGCCGTCAGTGCAAGCATCTGTCACCGTACAGAAATCCCCGTCCTCGCATGAACCGCCTGTAACTTCGTAGACACAGCCGTTGCCCGACTCACAGCTATCAGCGGTGCAGTCGTTCTGGTCATCACAGTCATCAGCCCCGCTTCCCACACAGACAGCAGCGGAGCAGGAATCTACCAGGGTGCACGGGTCTCCGTCGTCGCACGCGGCAGAGTTGGCGCTGTAGACGCAGCCACCTGTAAGACAGGCGTCATCGGTACAGGGATTCGCGTCGTTACAGAACCTGTTTGTACCCGGGACACAAACTCCCGATGAACAGGTATCGTTGATAGTGCAGGGGTCACCGTTCTCACAGGGAATACCGTCCAGCAAGACGCTCTCGCAAACGCCCCCCGGGCCGCAGGTATCCTCGGTGCAATCGTCACCGTCTTCGCACTCGGTGAAATCTTCGTCGAGCTCTCCATCGCAGTCATTGTCGACTCCGTCACAGGTGGCGTCGTCAGCAGCTGGCGTGCCCGGGGTACAGGTGCCCTCGACTGCTCCACCCACGCACGATTCCACCCCGGAGGCCGCGCAGGCGCCAATGCCACAAGTCGCGCTCCCGCCGACAAAATCCTCGTCGAAAAGTCCGTCGCAATCTTCGTCAATGCCGTCGCAGATGGCGTCGTCGGCAGCTGGCGCGCCGGCACTGCACAAACCCTGGACAGCACCATCAACACACGACGTCAGGCCGCTGGCCGCGCACGCACCGACGCCACAGCTGGTGGCCATCGACGCGTAGTCTTCATCGGCACTACCATCGCAGTCATTGTCGACTCCGTCACAGGTGGCGTCGTCAGCAGCTGGCGTGCCCTGCGCACAGTCGTCGCC
>CAUZFM010000096.1:0-8458 GCA_963579235.1 uncultured Binatia bacterium (SeqCode) | reverse complement strand
GTGCGCGGGTTCAGGGCAACCAGCGCACCTTCTATGCGGTCGCCCTGCTCCCTGACCAGGGTGGGAAAATCCCTCTCCAGCCTGTCGAGATCCTCGGCAACGGCCCGTTCGGCCGCGTGTTGAAAGCCCGCGTCCAGGGTCGTGAAGATGCTGTAGCCCTCTCTCTTGAGCACCTCGGCGGGAAAGTTCTCCTTGAGTTCGTTGCGAACGAAATCCGTGAAATGCGACGCGCTACCCGTAGCCGCAACCGGCGGCACGGTTCCCAGCGGCTCGGCCAGGGCCCTGCGATAAGTACGGTGGTCGATCTCGCCCACGTCGAGCAGTACCCGCAGCACGACGTTGCGACGCTCGATGGCGCGCTCGGGATGGCGGTGGGGCGAGTAATAGTTGGGCGCCCGGATGACGCCGGCCAACAAGGCCGCCTGCCCCAGCGAGAGTTCCCGCGGTTCTCGGCCGAAGTACCAGGCCGAGGCTTCCCACATACCGTGCACGCCGACCCCGCCTTTCTGCCCGAGGTAGATCTCGTTGAGATAGTTTTCGAGTATTTCGAGCTTGGAAAAGCGCCGCTCGGCGATTACCGCCATCACGGCTTCCCTCGCTTTGCGGGTAAGGGTGCGCTCGTTATCGAGGAAGAAGTTCTTCATGAGCTGCTGGGTGAGCGTAGACCCGCCCTGCCTGACCCGGCCCGACCTCAGGTTGACGAGAAACGCGCGTGCCAGTCCGCGCAGGTCAATACCGCGATGCTCAAAAAAACGACGGTCCTCCACCGACACGACGGCGCGCACCAGGGGCGCAGGGACCTCGGCTATTTTCATTTCCCGTCTGTCTTCGCGCAGCTCGCCGTGCAGGCCGGCCAGCATCACCGGCTCGAGAAAAAACGAGTATATCTCCTCACCGCCAGGGCCTTCGTGCATGCCCAGTATGCGCCCGCCCGCGTCGATCCTGATGTCGAGCAGGCGCCCCGCTTCGCGCCGACCGGGAAAATCAAAAGAGCGGAGAAACAGTTCGAGCCTGCGCGGGTGCCCCGGCTCGCCGTCGGCCCCAACGTAGCGGTACTCTCCCCGGGCGTCGGGCCTGTCTCGCACCTCGACATAGCCCCTGCGCTTGAGCCTCCAGGCAAACAGCTCGCCATCCACGCCCAGCCCCGGGAAAACGGCGTATTGGTCGGAATAGATGCGCGAGGGAAAATCCCAGCGCTGCCCCGCGAAGTGCCCGGTGAGAAGCTCGTCGGTCTGCAGGTAGAAACGCCAGGCCAGTAGTCCCCCGGCGAGCCCGGCGAGCAACAACAGCCCGAGGGCGTAGGCAAGAAACCGACGAGAGACCACCCAGCGCGGTCGGATCACAGAAACCCCGGTTACCCTCAGTCCTCGGCGTCAGGCTTGATCACCCGGAACAGGGTGTCGTCACCACGCCGTACCAACACCAGTACGCTGTCGTCCTCGTCCCTGTCGGCCAGCTGCTCGCGGAACTCCTTGACGTTGCTTACCCGCGTATTGGCGACCTGCTCAATAACGTCGCCGGGCCTGATGCCCACGCGCTCGGCGGGGGATCCGGCCTCTACGGCCGAGACGATCACGCCCTCCACGTCGGTATCAATGCCGAGCTCGGCCACGATCTCCTCTGTGAGGTCCTGCACCGACAGTCCCAGCGCCTCGGCCTTCACCGGCTTGGCCGGCTCCTCGTCTGAATCCATCCGGGCCACGGTCACCTTGAGAGTGGTCGAAGCTCCATCGCGAATGACAACCAGCTCGACTTCTTTACCCGGTACGGTCTCGGCCACTATCGCGGGCAGGTCTTCGGATTTGTCTACGTCCTTACCGTCGAACGAAATTATGACGTCGCCGGCCTCGACACCCGCCTCGCTGGCCGGGCTGTCGTCGAACACCGAGGCCACGAGCGCGCCCTGGGCATCGTCCAGGCCCAGCGACTCAGCGATGTCTTCGTCCACAGGTTGAATGCGGACGCCCAGCCACCCGCGGGTAACAAAACCATGCTCCTTGAGCTGCGGAACCGCCCGCCGTGCCATGTTGATGGGAATCGAAAAGCCGATGCCTATACTGCCGCCACCGCGCGAGAAAATGGCTGTGTTTATACCTACGACCTGTCCCGCGAGGTTTACCAACGGCCCACCCGAGTTGCCCGGGTTTATGGCGGCATCAGTCTGGATGAAGTCGTCGTAGGGATTGCCCTGGCTTATGCGCCGCCCCTTTGCCGAAACGATGCCGGCGGTTACCGTGTGATCGAGCCCGAAGGGGTTGCCCACCGCGAGCACCCACTCGCCCACGCGCAGCGTGTCCGAATCGCCCAGCGGAACGGGCTGCAGGTCGGCGGCATCGGTTATGCGAATGACAGCGATGTCGGTCTTCTCATCCGAGCCTATGACCTCGGCGTCGTACTCGGATTCGTCGTGCAGCCGGACCACTATCTTGCTCGCGTCGGCCACCACGTGGTGATTGGTGAGAATGTAACCCTCGGTATCGATGATAAAGCCGGAGCCCAGGCTGCGCCGGGTACGGGGCTTGCGCTCGGGCCGCTCAAAAGGCGACGGCAAACCGAACGGACCATTGAAGTCGCGCCGACCGCCGAGCTTGGAGCTGGCCTTTTCGGACACCGAGATATTAACCACGGACGGCCCGATGGTGTCGACCAGCGATACAAAATCAGGAAGCCCCGAACTGCCTACCGACAAGGCCTGGCCCACGGGCAACAGCGCAGGCGGAACGACATCGTCGGCAGTGGTGCAGCTCTGCCGGTTGAGCGAAATGGTGACCACCACGCCCAGTAGCACACCGGCAAAAACGAGGGCAGCACGAAATCCGTTCTTAGCAACCATCAGGAGTCGCTGCCCCTTGCCGACGACTCGTCGGCGGCTCCGACCTCGGCAACGTAACGCATGTGCAACTGGTATAGCACGTCTTCAAACATGGAATCCTCGTCTTCGGTCAGGTTACCGTGGGTTTTTTCCCTGAGCACCTCGACCAGGGCGATCATGGCGGCCGCCTGTTCGAGGTCTTTTTTTATCTGCTGGTCGGCGGGATCCGCTATGGCTCCCAGGAACATAAAGGCCTGCGATGCCAGCCCCACGATGAAAGTCGAAAAGGCGAGGTCGGCACGTTCGCCGCCCGGTTCGGATGCTGCGCTGGGTTCTACGCTGGATTCTGCGGCCGCAGCCTGGCTCTCGCCCGCTTCTTCAACCGGCTGCTGATCTGCTGGTTCAGCGCCCTCTTCGCGGTCATCGCCGCTCAAGTCAAAACGCCTCTTATCTTTAAAGGTGAACGACTGTTCGTCTTTTTCTTCCGACATACCAGGCAAGGCCTCCGAGCCATATTTTTACCAGAAACCTCGGGACAAGGCACCCCTGCTGTACAGAAATAACCGCTGGGGTGCCCCACTCTGAAGCTGCCGGTCAACAATGGCGTTGACAACATCGGCCGGCGTCCATAGGATTATCAACAGGCAGGCGACTGGTTGAAGTCGCCGCCGCGCACTCGCATGCCCTTGCCCCGGCAGGTAGCAGCCAATGTACTGCAACTGGTAGGAAACACCCCGGTGGTGCAGCTGCGCCGTCTTCCCGGCCCCGGATCTGCGAAAATACTGGCCAAGTTGGAATCCACCAACCCCGGGGGCTCAGTCAAGGACCGCATCTGCCTGGCCATGATCGAGCAGGCCGAGGCCGACGGTCACCTCAAGCCCGGCGGAACCATCATCGAGCCCACCAGTGGCAACACCGGCATAGGCCTCGCTGTGGTCGCGGCGGCCCGTGGATACAGGCTCATCCTGGCCATGCCCGATACCATGAGCGAAGAGCGACGCGGCTTGCTGATGGCCTACGGAGCCGAGCTGCTGCTCACGCCCGACACCCGCGGCATGCACGGCGCCATACGCAAAGCCCAGGAGGTTCTCGAAGAAAACCCCGACTACTTCATGCCACAGCAGTTCGTCAACCCGGCCAACCCGGAGGCCCACCGCAAGACCACGGCGACCGAGATCATCAAGCAGTGCCCGCAACTGGACGCCTTTGTGTCGGCGGTCGGCACCGGCGGCACCATCACCGGCGTGGGATCGGTGCTGCGCGAACACAACCCGGAACTGGAAATCGTTGCCGTTGAACCCTCGCGCTCACCGGTACTGGCCGGCGGAGAGCCGGGCTTCCACGGCATACAGGGCATAGGGGCCGGCTTTGTCCCCGACGTGCTCGACGAAGATCTACTCGACAGGGTGCTGGGGGTCAGCGACGAAGACGCGATAGAAACCACCCGCCGGCTCGCCGACCAGGAAGGCATACTCGTAGGCATATCATCTGGCGCCGCATGCAAGGCAGCCCTGCAGGTGGCCGAGGAGCTGGGCGAAGGGCGCACGGTACTCGTGGTGTTCTGCGACACCGGCGAGCGCTACCTGTCGACCGACCTTTTCGACCACGGGGGACTATAGTGGCAACGCTCGACGCCCGTCACCAGCTGCTCAAGGACAACCTGGCCGACATGGGATCGGTGCTCGTGGCCTGTTCGGGTGGCGTGGATTCATCGCTGTTGCTGGCGGTTGTCTGCTCTGTTGAAGGACTGGGGCACCTCGCCGTCACCACCGACTCACCCACCCTCCCCCGGACCGAGCTCGAGCAGGCCCGCAGCGTGGCACGGCTGCTGGGGGCCAATCACCTGGTCGTAGAGGTAAACGAACTCGCGACGCCGGGCTACAGCGAGAACCCGGCCCACCGTTGCTACCTCTGCAAGCAGACTCTTTACCCCCTGTGTCGGCGCCTGGCAGAAGAAAGAGAGCTCGCTCAGGTCATAGACGGCGTCAACCTGGACGACCTCGGCGACTACCGTCCCGGCCTGCAGGCGGCGCAGGAGCTGGGTGTACGCCACCCCCTGGTAGAGGCCGGCCTGGACAAAGCCGACGTCAGGGCGCTGTCGCGTCGCTACGGTCTCGCTACCGCCGAACAGCCCGCCTCGCCCTGCCTGTCGAGCCGTTTTCCCTACGGTACACGCATCAGCATTGACAGGCTTCGGCAGGTGGAACGCGCCGAAACCCTGCTCCACGGCATGGGATTTGGCGACCTGCGCGTCCGCCATCTCGGCGAATCCGCGCGCGTGGAAGTAAACGCCGACGACCTCTATAAGCTCGCAGAACAGGCGCTATGCGATAGCATTCGCTCGTCGTTGCTGGGACTCGGATTCAGCGCGGTGGAGTTGTCCAAGCAGCCGCTGCGCTCGGGCAGCCTCAACGACGGTCTTGCCCTGAACGTCCAGCCGAACACAGCGACCTGACCAGCTCTAGGTCGGACACCCTCGTCACCTTGGGGTTTTCTCCGTCGGTTTCGACCACGGTCACGGCTGTTCCGGCGGCTTCGACCAACGCCGCGTCGTCGGTGGCCGAACGGCCGGTGGCGCGGGCTTCCCTGTGAGCCGCCTCGAGCAGCTCGCGGCTGAAAGCCTGCGGCGTCTGCACCAACCACACCTTATCGCGGTCAACGGCCACCGTAGCTGTAGCGGGCAGCGCCCGGCCAGCAGCGGCAGCAGGGTCCCGGCCCGCGTCGCCCTCTGCTCCTCGCTTCATGCGCACGCTGTCGACCGGGCGTATAGCGGCAGTGGCAGCGCCAATGTCAGCCGCTGCTGCGATAACTTCAGCGACAGTTTGCTGCGAAACCACTGGTCGGGCCGCGTCGTGTACGCACACGATCTCAGCGTCGCTTTCCAGGGCCTCCAGGGCGAGCCGTACTGACTCCTGTCGCGTTGCTCCGCCTGGAACCACCCTCAGGCCTGCCTGGCCCGTAGAAACCCCCTCAAGGGCCTTGGCAAAGGCCTCTAAGCGGCCATGCGGAGCGGTAACGATGATCTCGACCAGACCAGGCGCTTCGAGGAAGCAGCCCACGCTCATCCTCAGCATGGGCACGCCGTCTATGGGGGCCAGGGCCTTGGGAACGGCCAGCTCAAGCCGCCGTCCACTGCCCGCCGCCGGAATGATCAATGCCACACTCACTGCGGTCGATTGTCTCACCTGCCCCACAAGAAGAAAAGCCGGGCATAAACCCGGCTTTTCACAATATCCATTTCCACCCGGGACTCAGGCCTGCGCCCCCCAGGGGGGGCCCGGCCACGCCCGGTGTATGTCTTTAATCGGCTGGCCGTCAGTGTCCGAAGATTGAGTTCAGCTCCTCCATGATCTTCTCTTCGCTGTTGGCCTTCGCCACCGCCAGCTCCTTGACGAGCAGGTTCCGCGCGGTATCGAGCATCTTACGCTCGCCGAAGGACAATTCCTTGTCTCCCTTGAGCATGAACAGATCCCGCAACACCGAGGCAATTTCGAGTACCGAGCCGGTCTTGATCTTCTCGGTGTACTCGCGATAACGCCGATTCCACGTGGCCTGATCGACGGAAACCCTTTTTTCCCGAAGTACCCTGTAAACCTTGGTGATCATGTCCTTGCCTATCACCCGACGCAGCCCCACTCCCTCGGCCTTACCCGTGGGCACCATTATTTTCATATCTGAATCAAGAATGCGCAAGCTGTAGAACCTGGCCTCCGTACCCGAAACTGTTCGGGATTTTACTTCTTCGATAACTGCCACACCGTGTGCGGGGTAAACGACCTTTTCACCGACTTTGAATGCTCCCAAGTTGCCCTCCTGGTTGGCGTGAGAAACTCACGCGACCCGTAGTTATAGCACAGGCGCGGTAGGTAATCAAAGGAAATTTGCCTTTATTTACAGCGCTTTGCCGGGGTATTTTCAGGCCGAAAAGAAGCTACCAGCGGTACAGCGCCCCGCCCCAGGTGAAGCCGGCGCCGAAGGCCACGATGCACACGAGGTCGCCGGGCTCGATCCTCCCCGCGGCCAGGGTCTCGGTAAGCAGAATCGGGATGGTTGCCGCGGTAGTGTTGCCGTACTTCTGAATGTTGTTGACTACCTGGTCTTCGCGCAGCTCGAGCTCCATGGCCACAAACTGGTTTATCCTCAGGTTAGCCTGGTGGGGGATAAGTATGGAAAGATCCGCTGCGGTGAGGCCCCGCCGCTCGAGCAACACCGCTATGCTCTCAATCATGCGTTCTACAGCGTGCTTGAAGACGTAGCGCCCGTTCATGATGCAAAACATGTAGTCGGATTCGGGCGGTGCCACCTCCATGTCGATGCGGGGTTTACGGCGGTGACCGGACCCCACGGTGTACAACTTGTCGGCAAAGCGCCCCTCTGCCCCCAGGGTGATCTCGAGCAGGCCGTGATCGCCGTCTGCCGGCCCGATGACCGACGCGCCCGCGCCATCGCCAAACAGCGATGTCACTCCGCGACCCCGGTCGTTAAACTCCAAGCCCGAGGAGTGAACCTCGGCCCCCACCAGCAGTACGTTCTTCGCACCGCCACTGCTGACGTAGAGGTCAGCCACCGACAATCCGTAAACGAAACCAGCGCACTGGTTGCGGATATCCATGGCCGGTATTCCCACCATGCCCAGCCGCTCCTGCAGCAAGGCCGAGTTGCCGGGAAAATCAACGTCAGGGCTCAGGCTGGAGTACAACAACAGGTCAATATCCGAGACCTCAAGTCCGGCTTGCTCCAGGGCCTTGAGCGCAGCCCGTTCGGCCAGCGGCAGACTGCCCTCGCCGTCGTCCACGTAGCGCCGCTCACAGATACCCGTGCGTTTTTCGATCCACTCGTGATTGGTATCCATCACCTGGGCGAGGTCATCGTTGCTTATGACCGTGCGCGGCACCTCAAAAGCGGTGCCCAGGATACGACTGGTCGGCTTTTTCTGTTCCGAAGCGCTCATACCTTCACCACCGCAGCACCCCAGGACGCACCCGAACCGGCGGTGAGCAGGGCAAGCGATTGCCCCGGCTGCAGTTGCCCGTCGGCCAGCATGTCGGCTAGCGCCATGGGCAGCGCCGCGCTCAGCGTGTAGGCGTAGCGCTGGTCTATAATGCGCCCGGCCTTGTCGCCCAGCTGTTCTCCCACGGCTCCGGCGGTAACGGGGTCGAGATGAGCCACCACGGTGGCGTCCACGCTGGACAACCCGGCTTCGGCCAGCGCCGCGTCGAGAGCTTCGGGCAACCTGTGAAGCGCGAGTTCTCTCATCGCTGCGAGATCCACCAGCGGAAAGTGAGCCCCCTCGGCGATTTTTTCCGCAGGCATGCGAGACTCTCTCGGCAGCTCGAGCGTCGACACGTGGCGGCTTGAGGGAAACTCGCACCAGTAGTCTTCCATCCGACTTCCGTCTACCACCAGCGAACAGGCCTCCACCGTGAGACCCGAATCGCCTTTCTGCAACAGGGCCACCGCGGCACCGTCGCCCATCAGGCAGGCCAGCTCGGGAGACACGCCGTCAAAACGATTCTGGTGTGAGCTGACCTCAGCCGTTGCCACCAACACTCTCTGGTAGTGACCCATGGCCACGTAGCGCCTGGCCACGTCGAGAGCGGCAAGAAAATCAGTGCAGCCGGAACGGACATCGAGACAGGGAACCGG
>CAUZFM010000095.1:0-8575 GCA_963579235.1 uncultured Binatia bacterium (SeqCode) | reverse complement strand
CGGATAGCTTCGGCGATCAGTCCCGCTACCGACACGACCCGTATTCGATCACAGGCCTGCACTGATTCGGTCGCCGCTATGGTGTCGGTTGTCACCAGCTGCTCGAGTGATGACGAGGCAATTCTTTCCACAGCCGCGCCCGAAAGCACACCGTGAGTACAGCAGGCCAGGACACCGACAGCGCCGGCTTCCTTGATCGCATCGGCAGCCTTGCAGACCGTTCCGGCCGTGTCGATCATGTCGTCTACTATCACCGCCACGCTGCCCTCGACGTCACCGATCAGTCGCATTTCTTCGACCTGGTTGGCCCTTACGCGGCGTTTATCGATGATGGCAAGTCCGGCGTCCAGGCGCTTGGCGAAAGCCCTGGCCCGCTCCACGCCCCCGGCATCGGGAGAAACCACGACGATGGACCTGTCGCCGACCAGCGACATGATCGCAGGCTGAAGTACCGGGGCGGCGTAGAGGTTGTCCACCGGGACGTCAAAAAAACCCTGTATCTGGCCCGCGTGCAGTTCCATCGTCATCACGCGTGAAGCCCCGGCCGTGACAACGAGATCGGCTATGAGCTTGGCGCTTATGGGTACGCGCGGGGCGACCTTGCGGTCCTGCCTCGCGTAGCCGTAATAGGGAATCACCGCCGTAACCCGCTTGGCCGAAGCGCGCTTAAGGGCGTCGAGCATCAACAGCAGCTCCATGATGTGATCGTTGCCCGGCGTGGAGGTAGACTGAATGACGAAGACGTCACCACCGCGAACGTTGTCGTTTATTTCGATAAGGACTTCGCCGTCGCTGAAACGGCGCACCTCGGCGTTTCCGACCTGGGTGCCCAGCTTTCCGGCAACACTCTCCGCCAGGCCAAGGCTGGCGTTACCAGAAAAAATAAGCAGTTCGTCTCTAGCCAGCGAAGCCAACGGTATTCCTCTCTATAAACAAATCATCCACCGTTCGCCCAGCGACACTACGGTCCAGCCTGAAACAATGCTGGGCGGGAAGGATTCGAACCTTCGCATGCCGGACCCAAAACCCGGTGCCTTAACCACTTGGCTACCGCCCACTAAGGACGTCCACCTGGCGAACGTCTGAGGATCCTCGTAACAAACACCCTCACAGGCCGTGCAAAAGTACGCGCGGCCCGCCGCGCGGCCCTGCCGTCCCTGAACAAGCCGACCACGGCTGACCCTGAGCCTGACATAACAGCAGCCGAAGCGCCCCCGGCCATCATCAGATCCAAGGACCTGGAGACCTCCGGAAAGCTGTCGCAGACTCCCTCTTGAAGGTCATTAACCAGCAGCCCCTCAAGCGCGGCACCGCGCTTGAGGGAACTCAGGAGCCTAGTTCCAGCCCCCTTTGAAGTCAAGCTTTTCACGGCGTTGGTAAAGGCCCACGCCGTGTTTACTCCAAGCGCCGGAACCACCACCAGCAGGCTGCCCCTGTAGGGCAGATCGATGAAGCTGAGCCGATCTCCCACCCCCGTGGCCATCGCAGGGCGGCTGGAGACAAAAAACGGGACGTCCGCGCCCAGTTGCAAGGCCAACCGGGCTACGGTGGGCGCAGGCAACCTCCTGCCCAGCAGCCCGGGCAACACCCGCAGCACAGCAGCGGCATCACTGCTTCCACCGCCCAGGCCAGCTTGGCTGGGGATTCGTTTTACCAGCCGGATGCTCACCGCCGCTGTTTCTTCAAGCTGCTCGAGCACAGCTCGCGCAGCTTTTGTCGCTATGTTGCCGCTACCCCCGGGCACCCCCTTGTCACCGCTGACCGTACAGTAAACCTCGGTTTTTACGCTCGGTCGCACCTCAACGTGGACGTCGTCGTATATGGCCACGGGCACCATGAGAGACTCGAGCTCGTGGTAGCCGTCACTGCGCTTGCCCACCACCCGCAGGCTGAGGTTCACCTTTGCAGGCGCCCTCACCTCCCTGCTTACTGCTGATACCCCCGACACAAGCCCCAACTTGACCGCATCGGATCGCCGTGACAACAAGCGCCATGCCCGAAAAGACAGAACTCGCGCGGCAACTTGCGCGAGAAGCCGGAAAAATCATCCGTGATTCGCTGGCCCTGAAAAAAGAGATCTCACACAAAGCGGCGGTGGACCTGGTTACCAACGTCGACCTCCAGGCCGAGAAAATCATCGTCGAGGGTATAGCCCGGGCCTTTCCTGACCACGCGATAGTCGCGGAAGAAAACCACTTTGATCGCTCCGACCATGAGTGGTGCTGGTACGTAGACCCACTCGACGGCACCATCAACTACGTCCACGGCATCCCTCACTGCTCGGTATCAATCGCACTCCTGCACCGGGGCGCACCAGTCGCCTCGGCCGTATACGATCCTTTCAGAGACGAGATGTACCATGCCCGGGCTGGTGCGGGCGCCTTTCTCAACGACAGCCCTGTAGCGGTGTCTGCCACCGCAGCGCTGGAAGACTCTCTGCTTGTTACCGGGTTCCCCTACGACCGTCGCGAGAACCTGGACCTGTACCTGCCCTACTTCAAACATTTTCTGGTCAACGCCAGGGACGTCAGGCGCTTCGGATCTGCCGCCCTGGACCTCTGCTACCTGGCCTGCGGCCGCTTCGACGGTTTCTGGGAGTGGAAATTGCAGCCCTGGGACACGGCAGCCGGATGGCTTATCGTTACCGAAGCGGGAGGCAGCGTAAGCGACTTCAACGGCGACCCTTATGACCCGTGGACCCCGCGTGTACTGGCCAGTAACGGGCTGATCGAGCAGGAGTTCATCGCCCAGATGGCCAGAATCGCTGCTGGCAGTTAGCCGGCTAACGTTGTAAACAGGCTCCGCGCGACCAAAGCCCTCGTAGCTCAGGTGGATAGAGCACCGGCCTCCGAAGCCGGTTGCACAGGTTCGAGTCCTGTCGAGGGCACCACTCACCAGGGTCCCGAAGCATCAGGCCCCCCGGGCTGTGGCTGTTGGTCGAAAGTTGACAAGGTCCCCCTTTCCGGACTACTCTCATCAGTTCTGGCGCCGGGAGGGCAGCGCTTATTATGGAAGTTCAAGTCGAAGGTTCGCTGGAGCGAGCAATAAAAATCCTCAAGAAGAAGATGGCATCCGAAGGCGTCTTCAAGGAAATGAAGCTGCGGTCTTTCTACGAAAAACCAAGCGTCAAGCGAAAGAGAAAACGCGAAGAAGCGGAACGCAAGCGACGCAAGGCCCTGCGACGCGCTCAACGCAGCCGGCACTGATCGTAGCCGCTCCTGCCCACCCACATCTCCCGCTCTCCTGGCCGGGCCTGCTGTCGCGCTATTTGACGCGGCGGTGAGGATGCGTTAAGTACGCGCAATATCGACTGAAAACGGTACGCGAGAAAACGCCGGGCATTGCTGTTCGGCGAAACCCCAGCTGTTGGTTGCCTGTTTGGAGCTAACAGCCGTGGCGGAGAGGATGTGGTGATGGAACTGCCCAGTTGTAAGAAGTGTGAGAACGGACTTCTGGTCCCGCTCTCCGACTACGGAACTGAGGGTGCGTCTGTCATGTACAAGGCGTGGGTCTGCATCAACCCCGACTGCGGTTTCTCTATCCGGGTTGATAAGGGACAGGTTACCTTCGGTCGAAAGATCGAAAGTCCCAGGTAACCCCGAAAGCCCGCCAGACGTATACCGGGAATTTTAAATAAAACATGACCGCCTGGCCCCGGGCAGTCTTACAGAGTGAGCGATGCCGAAAGATCGGTACGCCGGAGATAAACAACAAGTATGACGCAGCCTAAGTCTGAGAACATTGTCTGGCACGAAACCACTGTCTCAAAAACCGAACGAGAAAAAATTTCGGGCCATCGCGGTTGTACCGTCTGGCTCACCGGGCTGTCGGGTTCCGGCAAATCGACCCTTGCCAACCTGCTCGAAAAGGCGCTCTGGGAACGTGGCGCCCGTGCCTACGTGCTCGACGGCGACAACGTCCGCCACGGCTTGAACAAGGACCTGGGCTTTTCGCCCGAAGATAGAGGAGAAAACATCCGCCGTATAGGCGAAGTCGCCGCTCTCTTCACCGAGGCCGGCATCATCAATGTCACCGCCTTCATTTCGCCCTACAAGGGAGACCGAGACAAGGTTCGCGAGATCATGGCCGAAGGTGATTTTCTAGAAGTGTACGTTAAATGCGACCTCGACGAATGCGAGAAGCGCGATCCCAAGGGCTTGTACAAGAAGGCCCGCGCCGGCGAGATACCGGAATTCACTGGAATTTCAGCGCCTTACGAAGAGCCTGACAAGGCCGAGTTGATCGTTGACACGACCTCGCAGAGCCAGGAAGACAGCCTCCAGGCCCTGCTCTCCTACCTCGAAGAAAAGGGTTACCTGGCTGCCTGACCGGCCGAGCGCTGATCAGGACTCCGGAGTCACGTAGGCGGCGGTTATTCCGCCGTCTACGATGAACTCAGTACCCGTCACAAAACTCGAATCGTCCGAAGCCAGGAAAACGACCGCCCTGGCTATTTCGCCCGCTTCGGCCAGGCGACCCGCCGGGATGTGAACCAGGCGACGCTGCCTCGCTTCGGGGTCGCGCAACAGTTCCGCCAACAGGGGCGTGTTGACCGGTCCCGGGCACAGGGCGTTAGCCCTGATACCCTTGCGGGCGTACTCGACTGCAATTTCACGCGTCAGGGCGACCACCCCGCCCTTGCTCGCCGTGTAGGCACTCTGCGAAGTAGCTGCGCCCATCAGCGCAACAAACGACGCAGTGTTAATGATCGATCCGCCGCCGCATCTCAGCATGGCCGCTACCGCGTACCTGCAACCTAGGAAAACTCCCTTGAGGTTGACGTCCATCACGTGGGCCCAGGTCTCTTCGCTGGTTTCAAGCACCGAGCCATCATCCTCGGGGAAGATCCCGGCGTTGTTGAAAACAACATCCACCCTGCCCCAGGTCTGCTCGCAAAGGTCTATGGTGTTTTTGACCTCGGCGGCCACGGTCACGTCCATCTGGCTCGCAATCGCAGTGCCGCCCTTCTCGACGGCAAGAGCGACCACTTCCTCGAGGGCATCGGGCCGCAGATCGGCAGCCACCACCCTTGCGCCACGCGCGCAGAACTCCAACACGGTTTCACGACCGATGCCGCCCGCAGCACCGGTTACGACACAAGCCTTGCCTTCCAGTTGCATGCTCTCTTTGCCTTTTGTCAGCCGCGCTCAAGGAAGCGGCGACGCTCCCAGTTAGGAACCACCGGCCGCGACTTCTCGAGTTCGACCTCGGCAAAACGAAGGTAATGATCCCTGACCTCCGCACCGAAAGAGGACAAGATAAAACTACTGTCGGCAAACTCTTTCATGGCATCTTCCAGGCAAAGCGGCAGGCTTGCGTGATCGGCCGACTGGTACAGGTCCCCACTAAGGGCCTCTGGCGGTTCAATGCGGTTCCTGATGCCGTCCAGACCGGCGGCCAGGGTGACGGCCATCACGAGATAGGGATTGGCGTCGCCCCCCGGAATCCGGCACTCGACTCGCAGCGCGTCGCCACTGCCCACCAGGCGATAACCAGCCGTCCGGTTATCCCAGGACCAGCCGATACCGGTCGGTGCAAACGTTCCCGCTATGAAACGACGGTAAGAGTTCGTGTTAGGGGCGTACCACAACGCGCATTCGCGGGCGTGTGCCACGAGTCCGCCGATGTACCAGCGAAACAGGTCAGAGCAACGGGCTGGTGTTCCCGGCAACTCGTTATCACCACTGAAGAGCGCCTGACCACCGTCGACTGACCAGAGGCTCGAATGCAGGTGCATGCTGTTACCAGCGAGGTTTTCGTGAAGCTTCGCCATGAAAGTAACCGAGACATCCTGCGAGGCGGCGATTTCCTTGGCAGCTTGCTTGAATATCGAATGCCTGTCGGCCATTTCGAGCATATCGGTGTAGCGAAGGTTGATCTCGTGCTGGCCGGGGCCCCACTCCCCCTTGCTCGATTCGACCGGCACACCCGACGCGTCCATGGCACGTCGTATCGCTCCGATGACCGGCTCCTGGCGGGTAGCGTGCATGGTGTGATAGTCCTCCACGTACCAGCCGGAAGTACGCGGTTCACCGAAGTCCCGCGCCTCGGCCTCATCATAGCTTTCACTCAAGAGAAAAAACTCCAGTTCCGAACCCGCACGGGGGTCATAGCCGAGTTCGCGGGCGAGCCCTACCTGCCTTGAGAGTATGCGGCGCGGCGAGATCTCCACGGGCTGGTGGTCTGCGGGATTCGCGAGATCACACAACACCAGGGCCGTACGATCCTGCCACGCGGCAAGCCTCAGGGTCGAAAGGTCCACAGTGGCGTGAACGTCACCGTAGCCTTTCTTCCAGGACGACCACTCGTAGCCCGGGACCGGATCCATCTCCATGTCACAGGCAAACAGGTAGTCGCAGGCATGAAGGCCTCCCTGGAGAACATCGGAGAGGAAAAAATGCCCGGTGTTACGCTTGCCGACCAACCTTCCATACATGTCCGGAAAAACCGTGAGTACCGTGTCTACGCTACCGTCCTCTATGAGCCCCGTAAGCGTCTCGATGCTCAAACCATTGCCAACTGACCAGTCTTTTACAGTATCGCCCACAAGGCTTATTCGCCCGTCAGCGCAGCGATTGCAAGCCCTCCAGCAGCTTGATTATACTGCCGCAACTGCTAGTCAGGGTGCCGCGGCAAGCCATACGCGCCTGCAATGTCGGGCGAGGCACTAAAACCGTAATCCACAGTATCCAGGAGAGGAAAAGATGATAAATTTACTGCTTAGGGGCATAGCCGTGACTGCCGTGACAACAGCCATGCTGCTGGCCGGGGGCGGGAATATCGCCAATGCAGGGGGGTCGATTACCGGCACCGTGAGTTTTGAAGGAGACGCCCCCTCGAGGCGGCCTATCAGGATGTCTGCTGACCCCAAGTGTGATGAAGCCAACCCCGACGGTCGGCTCGGCGACGCTATACTGATAGCCGACGGCAAGGTACAGAACGTTTTCGTCTACCTGAAAGAAGGCGTGAGCGGCACCTTCGAAAAGCCCACCGAAGTGGTCAATCTCGACCAGAACGGCTGCATGTACGCGCCGCGGATAGCGGGAGCGATGGTCGGGCAGACCATCGAAATCCTCAACAGCGACGAGACTCTTCACAACGTTCACTCATTGCCCAAGGAGAGCAAGCAGTTCAACAACGCGATGCCCATCAAGGGAATGAAGATCAAGAAGAGATTTACCGCCCCCGAGATCATGGTCCGAGTAAAGTGCGACGTGCACCCGTGGATGGCCGCCTGGATCGGCGTACTCGATCACCCCTTCTTTACGGTCTCTGCAGCCGACGGTAGCTTTACGATCGAAAACGTACCTGCCGGAACGTACACCGTCGAAGCCTGGCACGAAAAATTCGGCACCCGCACTGCGAGCGTCACTGTTTCCGACGGCGGAAGCGCCGGTTCGGACTTCAGCTTCGCGAGGGCGAACTGACCCTGCTCGTAACCCGGTCCGACCCACGGTCGGACCGGGTTACCGAGCGGTTGATAGGGGCCGGCTGAAGTGTCTGCCGTCTTTTCGCTCAGCTGCGTCGCCTTCCTGCTGATCACGGCCACGATACTGACCCGGATACTCAGGCCCGACACCCCCGAGATCCCGTCCCAACTAGCGTGGACACTGAGCCCCGTGTTGATCGTCCTCATCGTTGCGCTGATGTTCCAAACGGGTTAGGGCCAAGGTGAGCGAGTCATCGACAGGCAACCTTCCCGACCGTAAAATTCGCGTACTTGCGGTTGCCGCCCTGCTGATGGCTTTTGTTCTCGTTGTCGCGGGTGGACTGGTAACAAGCCGGGACGCGGGCCTGGCCGTACCCGACTGGCCGCTCTCCTACGGCGGTATCAACCCTCCCCGTTGGTACGAAATAGACAACGTCCGAACCGAACACGGTCATCGCTTGATTGCCGCCTCCGTGGCCGTCGTGACCTGCCTGCTCGGGCTGGCTCTGTACCGCAACGACACGCGCAAGTACGCTCGTACCCTCGGCCTTGCCGCCATAGCCGCCGTGCTGGCCCAGGCGCTGATGGGAGGGTTGAGAGTAATATGGCTTTCGCTGGATCTGGCCATGGTTCACGGTTGGTTTGGACAGGCCTTCTTCGGAATCCTGGCGGCTATTGTCACCGTCACTTCGCCCTCCTGGGTAAGCGATGAAGCGCTGGGGGACCATGCGCCGCTGCAACGCCCGGGTATCATAATGTTGAGCCTGATAGGCCTCCAGTTGGCCATCGGAGTATCTCTTCGCCACATGCCCGGTTCGGCGGGCGTCCTGGCGCACCCATTGTTTTACCTGCACCTGCTTATCGGTTTGAGCGTACTCTTCGCTTCGCTCAGGCTGGCCCGGCAGGCAAGCCGAACAGGGGGGCCCGTTGAGCGAACGTCCCGGCGACTATGCGGGCTTCTATGTTTACAGGTAGGCCTGGGTCTCGCTACTGCCACGCTGCTGCAGCTGAGCGGGCAGGAAGGAAGCTCAGGGCTCGCTCTTTCGTGGCTTCCAACGATCCACGTCGCGATAGGTGCCGGCGCCCTGGGGCTGGCGGTCGCCGGGCTGCTGTACGCCTACAGGCTCCCTCTACAGCGGGGTGAGC
>CAUZFM010000094.1:0-8703 GCA_963579235.1 uncultured Binatia bacterium (SeqCode) | reverse complement strand
CCTGCGCTATCGTGTTCTGCGCCTGGCCAACGGGACTCTATTGCCGGAGACGCCGACCGGTAAAAGGGCGTCCGAGAGAGAAGTGTCTTGAAGTCACAGCGCTTGATTCCTGGATTTCTGGCTTCCCTCGCCGTGACAGCGTTCGTAGTGCTGGCCACCGTGGTGTTTGTTGACGCGGCGACGGTCAGCAAGATCAGTGTAGAAGGCACCCAGCGTGTCGACGAAGGCCCGCTCCGGGTAGAGATCAACCTGGCCGTCGGCCGGTCGCTCGACGAAGAACAGGTCGACGCAGACATAAAGGCCCTTTACGGCATGGGTTTCTTCGAACAGGTGTGGGTCACCAGTCGCGAGGTGTCGGGTGGCGTTGAGATCGTGTACCACGTGCGCGAGCGCCCATGGGTATCGGGGATGGTTTTTGAGGGGGTAACCAAGGTCGTGGTCGAAGACCTGCAGGCCGTGGTAAACGTGAACGAGCGCACCATGCTCGACCCCGACGCGGCGCTGGCCGGGCTGGCCGAAGCCCGCAAGCTCTACTCGAGCGAGGGCTACCCCGACGCGACTATCGAATACAGCCTGGAGTTAGACGATGAGAACCAGGTGGTGGTGACCTGGACGGTCGACGAGGGAAAACTGGTTCGCGTCGACGAGATACTCTTCGAGGGAGTGACGGCCTTCAAGCATCGCAAGCTGCGCAAGTTGATGACCACCCGCACCAAGTGGTTTCTTTCCTTTCTGACCGGCGCGGGCCTGCTGAACGAAGAAGAGCTCACTACCGACGTGGAGCGGGTGCAGGCCTTCTACTACGACCACGGCTACGTGAGGGTGCGGGTCGACGAGCCTGTAATATCGCGTGACGGTGATGAAATCACGGTCACCATCAAGGTCACCGAGGGGCCGCTTCACCACGTGGGAGAGATCGATTTTGAGGGCGACCTCGTCATCGAAGACGAGATGTTACGCGCCGCGGCTGGTTTGGCGTCGGGCGACGTTTTCAGTCCCAGTGCCTTGCGCGAAGCGGTGTTCTCACTGGTCGAAGTCTACGGCAACCAGGGCTACGCGTTTGCCGACGTAGAGCCGCGCAGTCGCGTTGACCCGGAAACCCACCTCGTTGATCTTCGCTTCGCTTGCACCAGCGGACCCGTGGTCAACGTTCGCCGCATCGACATCCGAGGTAACACAAAGACCAGGGACAAGGTCATTCGCCGGGAGCTGTTGCTCAGGGAAGGCGTACGTTTTTCAGGCACGGGGCTGAGGGAAAGCAAGGACGAGGTTCAGCGTACCGGTCTTTTTGAGTCGGTGGAGCTCCTCACCCAGCGCACCGACAAGGAAGACGAACTCGACCTGCTCGTACAGGTGAGCGAGGGGCGAACGGGCACCTTCGCGGCTGGTGCGGGTTTCAGTTCGGCCGACCAGGTGTTGTTCAACGCGCGTATTTCTGAGCGCAACCTTTTTGGTCGCGGCCAGCGCCTGGTGCTCAATGCCGACGTGGGCAGCATCAGGCAGAACTTCCAGTTCGGGCTCACCGAACCCTGGTGGAAGGACAAGCCACTCAGCATTGGTGTTGATCTTTTTGACTGGAGCCTGGAGTTCGACAGGTTTACCCGTGGCGGAACCGGTGGCGCCTTGCGCGCGTCTTATCCGCTGCGCGACCTCGGCCTGACCGGTTTCGCCGGCCTGTCGACGCGGCACGTCAGGGCGGGGCTGGAATACAGGTTAGAAGAGGCGGTCATCGAAGGCGTCAGCGGTCGACCGTTGCCCAGCGTAAAGGACCAGGAAGGCACCAGCCTGACCAGTAGTATCTCGCCCACGCTGTCGCGTAACACGCTCGACCATCCCTTCGATCCAACGCGGGGCTCGCGCATCATACTCAACGCCGAGGTCGCGGGGCTGGGCGGGCAGTCAGATTTTTTCAAGGTGGAGCTGGCGGGCCGTTGGTACTTTCCTGTTTTTAAGACGAAGGCGGGCAACGTCATCAACTGGTCGCTGGGCGCGCGCCTGGGCTACGGCGTGGGCGACACCGGCGACAGCGGCGAGGAGCTGCCGCTGTTTGAGCGTTATTTCCCGGGCGGCATCAACAGCCTGCGCGGTTACGACCCGAGGAGCCTCGGGCCCCTCGAAGAGTACTGTGACAACACGGGCAACCAGCGCAACTGCTTCGAGGAGTCGGTGGGGGGCAGCCAGCAGCTCATCGTCAACAACGAAATCATCTTTCCGATATTCAGCGAAGCCGGCCTCAAGGGCGTCGTGTTCGTTGATGCCGGCAACGCCTGGACGGCCGTCGACGGCATAGACCCCGGCGACGTAATGTACTCGGTTGGCTGGGGGGTGCGCTGGCTTTCCCCCATGGGTCCGTTACGCGTGGAGATCGGCTATCCGCTGCGAAAGCGCGAAGGAGACAGCGATAGCGTGGTGTCGTTCTCCTTTGGCGCGCCCTTCTGATAGTGAACAAAAACCTTGTCCGGGAGTAGAACAACCATCATGAAGCGCCTACTTACTTTTATAGTTCTCTCACTTTTCTTCGCCGTACCCGCAGGTGCCGGCGCCGAGGACCTCAAGATTGGTTACGTGATCACCCAGCGCCTGCTGGTCGAGACCGAGATCGGCGGCCGTGCAGCCGATCGCCTGGCCGATGAAATGAAGCAGGCCAAGGAAACGCTGGGTGGCAAAGTCGCCGTACTCAAGGAACTCGAAGAAGACCTCAAGAAGCGAGCGATGGTGCTGGCCGACGACGAGCGTACCCGACTGACGACCCAGTACGAAAATGGCGTGACCGAGATCAAGAGGCTCAACGAAGACATGCAGGCGCGCTTCAAGAAGATCGAGATGGAAGTCATGGTCGAAGTGCAGGAAGTCATTCGCGATGTAATTGACGAGTGGGGCAAGGCCAACGATTACGATCTTATACTCGACGCTTCCACGCTCGTGTACGTGTCTGACAAGGCAGACGTTACCGGCAAGATAATAAAGGCCGTAGACAAGAGCGTTCAAGAGGGCGAGTGAGCCGGGCTGTATCTCCTTCGAAGAGTATGCCTGCCGGCGATATTCACCCCACGGCTATCGTCGAAGAAGGTGCCCGCCTGGGAGTCGGCACCACGGTGGGTGCTTACACGGTCATAGGCGCGGGCGTAACGCTGGGCACCAACTGCACGGTGGGCCCGCACGTTGTCATCGAGGGCGATACCACCATCGGCGACGGTAACAGCATCCTGCAGTTTGCCTCGGTGGGGGGTCCGCCGCAGGACCTCAAGTACAACGACGAACCAACCCGTCTCGAAATCGGCAACGACAACACCCTTCGCGAGTTTGTTACTCTCAACCGCGGCACCGAAGAAGGGGGCGGCGTCACGCGCATAGGCAATAGTAACTTGATGATGGCGTACTGCCACGTTGCCCACGACTGTCGCGTCGGTGACGGCGTGGTGTTGGCCAACGCGGCTACCCTGGGGGGCCATGTGCACCTCGAAGACTTTGCCATAGTGGGCGGCCTGGTAGCCATTCACCAGTTTGTGCGCGTCGGCAGCTCGGTGATCCTCGGTGGTGGCTCGATGGTGACCCTCGACGTGCCCCCGTTCTGCATGGCGGCAGGAGACCGCGCCAAGCTGCACGGACTCAATACAGTCGGGTTGAAGCGGCGCGGCTTCGAAGGCCAGGTGCTCAAAGACCTGAGGGCTGCCTACCGGGTGCTCTTCCAGGAATCCAACAAGCTGGCCAATGCGCTGGGCCTGTTGCGCGAGCGCTACGCCGATTCCGAAAAAGTCATGGCAATGGTTGACTTCATAGCGGCCTCCGAACGCGGCATCTGCCGCCAGTAGTCCGGACGTGGAACGACTGGGCCTGATCGCGGGCAACGGGAACTTTCCGCTGCTGTTTGCCCGGGAGGCGCGCAGCCGTGGCTGCGTCCTCACCGCCGTCGCCCACCGCGACGAAACCGACCCCGCGTTGGCTGCACTGGTCGACGACTTGCGTTGGATTCGCGTGGGCCAGGTCGGCCGCATGATCAATTGTTTCAAGCGAGCGGGCGTGAGCCGGGCGGTTATGGTGGGCGGTATCAACAAGGTGCGCAGCCTCGCGTCGTTGCGGCCCGACTGGCGCGGCCTGCGCCTGATCGCGGGGGCCGCTGGTCGCGGCGATGACGCCTTGTTGAGGGCACTGGCCGCTGAGCTCGAGGGCGAAGGCATAGAGGTAGTGTCTTCCACCCTGTTTCTCGATCGCCTGCTGGTCGAGGCCGGCCACGTCACCGGCCCGCTTCCTTCGCCCGAACTGCTGGCCGACATTCACGTTGGCTGCAAGGTGCTGGCCGCCCTCGGTGAGCTCGACGTTGGCCAGTCGGTGGTCGTCGAAAACGGAGTGGTATTGGCAGTTGAGGCCATAGAGGGCACTGACGCCGCGGCGAGACGCGCGGGCGAACTTGGTCGCGGTCGCGCCGTGCTGGTCAAGGGGTCCAAGCGAGGCCAGGATCTGCGCTTCGACCTGCCCGCTGCCGGGACCCGGACCATAAAGGTGATGAAAGAGGCCGGCGTCGCGGCCCTGGCCCTACGCGCGGGCTCAACGATAATAGTGGACGACGAAGGCTTCGCCGAGGCGGCCCGGGCCGCGGGTGTCAGCGTGCTGGGCTGGACGGGCGATGGCGAGGTGCCGGGAATTGGCTGACGGTGAAGCGATTACGGCGCTGCGCGCAGGCGTAGCCGGGGCGGGGCACCTGGGTACCTGGCACGCTCGCAAGTACGCAGAGCTGGCCGGCGTTGAACTCGTGGCTGTGTACGACGTGGACGTTGACAAGGCCGCCCAGCTAGCCGCGGAGCTCAACTGCCGCGTGGCAGTTGACGAAGCCGATCTCCATTCCTCCGTTGACGTGTTGAGCGTGGCCGTGCCCACCGTTGCCCACGAGCAGGTGGGGGTCGCTGCCCTGCAGGCCGGGGTTCACCTGCTCATAGAAAAACCCCTGGCCCACGATCTCGAGTCAGGCAGGCGGATCGTGGCTGCCGCCACGGCGGCGGGTCGGGTGTTGCAGGTCGGCCACCTCGAGCGTTTCAACCCGGTGTTCAGCAGCTTGAAAGAAACCGTCGACGAAGCCCGCTTCATCGAGTGTCACCGCTTGTCGCCGTTCGCCGGCCGCGGTACCGACGTGGACGTGGTGCGCGACGTGATGATCCACGACCTCGATCTTGTCGAGTACCTCGTGGGCAAGCCAGTGGTATCGATCGAAGGAATAGGGGTGCCCGTACTGAGCGACACCATCGATATAGCAAACGTGCGACTTCGCTTCGAGGGGGGCTGCGTGGCCAACATGACCGCGAGTCGAGTGAGCTTGAAAAAGGAACGCAAGATGCGCGTATTCCAGGAAGACGCCTACGTTTCGATAGACTTTGACAGCGGTCGCGTGATGGTCGCCCGCAGGGGCTCCGAGCCACGTGACCCCGCCCAGCCGATGTCGGGCATAAAGGCCGAGGAAACCCTGCTCTCGAATGGTGATCCCTTGAAAACACAGGCGCAGGCCTTCCTCGACTGCGTGCGCACGGGTAGCAAGCCGGTGGTAGACGGCGAACAGGGTCTTCGCGCGCTCGAACTTGCAGAGCGCGTTGTGCATGCCCTGGAGGTACCAGGGGCTTTGAGCTGAGTACCGCGGGCTCCAGGGTGATGATCGTGGCGGGCGAGGCATCGGGCGACGCGCAGGCCGCGCGGCTGGTCGCGGCCATGGCTGTCGCTGATAGTTCCCTGCGGTTCTACGGCGTGGCGGGCGACCAGATGAAGGCCGCCGGTGTCGAAGCGCTGGCGCGCACTTCGGAACTCTCGATAATGGGCCTGGGCGAGGTGCTGAGCGGACTGTGCCGCGTGCTCGGTATCTGGCGTAAGCTCAAGAAAGAACTCGTCGGCGACGGCAAGCCCGATCTCCTGGTGCTCGTTGATTTTCCAGACTTTAACCTTCGCCTCGCGCGCGTCGCCGCCCGCAACCACGTGCCTGTGTTTTACTACGTCAGCCCCCAGGTATGGGCGTGGCGAAAGCGGCGTATCAAGAGCATAGCCCGGCGCGTGGATCGCATGGTGGTCTTGTTTCCCTTCGAGGTGGAGCTCTACGCCGAGATGGGGCTGGACGCCCACTATGTTGGCCACCCGCTGGCAGAAACAGTAGAGGCCGACCGCGACCGGAAACAGACCCGCGAGCGTTATGGCCTCTCCACCGACAAGCAGCTGGTGGCCCTGCTTCCCGGCAGCCGCGCGAAAGAAGTGGAGGAGCTGCTCCCGGTCATGCTCGAGGCCGCCCGCGGCCTGTCGGACAAGGCTGAATTTGTTGTAGCCCGCGCCCCCGGGTTGCCCACTGGGCTAGTGGAATCACTGCTGGCGCAGAGCGGGCTTGATGTGCCCGTGGTAGGAGGGGATACCTACAACCTCGTGGCGGCGGCCGACGCGGTCGCACTTTGTTCGGGGACGGCGACCGTCGAGTGCGCCGTGCTGGGTTGTCCGATGGTGGTCCTGTACCGAGTGACCCGTTTTACCTACGCGATCGTCAAGAGGCTCATCAAGGTGCCGTGGATAGCCATGCCTAACATACTGCTCGGTCGCGAGGCTGTACCCGAGCTGATGCAGGGGCAGGCAACGGCCGAAGCGCTGGCCGCAAGGCTCGTCCCGTTGCTCGAAGATGGCCAACTGCGCAGCGATATGAAAAGAGACCTCGCGAGCGTGAGCGACATGCTGGTCAAACCCGGGGCGGCCGGCCGGGCGGCGGCATTGGCAGTGGAGATGATAGCGTGATCGCGCGCTCCGAGTCCCTGCGCGTGGGCCGACGCATGCTCGCCTGGGTACGGCCCTACGTTTGGCCGTGGTTCGCGGGCGCGCTTCTCTGCATGGTGGCCTACAGCGCCACATCGGGGCTGGTGCCGTGGCTGGTGCGCAGCCTCATCGACGACGTGCTTGCCGCGGGCGACCTCGAGGCGCTGGCCCTGCTGCCGCCGATTATAGTTGCGGTTTTCCTCGCGCGCGGCCTGCTCAACTACGGACAGTCCTACCTGGGCGAGTACGTCGGCCAGCACATTACGCGCGACATCCGCAACCTGCTCAACCGGCGTATTCAGCGCTTGCCGCTGTCGTACTTTGACAACGCGCAGACGGCGTCCCTGCTGTCGAGGGTCACCACCGACGTGCTGCTGGTCCGACAGGCGCTGACCGACGGTGTCGCGGCGCTGCTGCGTGACAGCACCACTGTGATCGTGCTGCTGGGCGTGGCGTTTTACCTTGATTTTGAGCTGGCGGTCATTTCGTTCCTGGTCTTTCCGGCCGTGGTGGTACCGCTGCAGAGGCTTTCTCGCCGGCTGCGTCGCTTGAGCCAGGACAGCCTCGACAAGCTCGGAGGCCTTTCGTCGCTGCTGCAGGAGGCCATACAGGGCAACCGGGTGGTCAAGGCTTTCGGCATGGAGGACTACGAGCAGCAGCGCTTCGACGACGAGAACAGCCGCCTGCTCCGGCTTTACATGAAGGCCGCGCGCATCAAGGCAATGACCACGCCGATGATGGAAGTAGCTGCGGCGTTCTCAATCGCGGCGGTGTTGTGGTTGGGCGGCAGCTCGGTGATAGGCGGCGGCAGGACCGCCGGAGGTTTCATGGCCTTCGTCAGCGCCCTGGCGCTGCTCTACGGTCCTTTCAAGAAGGTCGTGCACACCAATAACACCGTGCAGGTGGGCCTGGGCGCTGCGCTTCGTATCTTTGAACTACTCGACCTCGCGCCCGAAGACCAAGGAGACGGCGGCGGTGAGAAGATCACCGCGATTGGCAGCGGCCTGCGTTTCGAGGGGGTATGTTTCTCTTACGACGGCAGGGATAACGTGCTCAAGGACATCGACCTCGAGATAGGCGCCGGCGAGATGGTGGCCCTCGTGGGTCCCAGCGGTGGAGGCAAGAGCACCATTGCCGACCTGATACCGAGGTTCTATAACGCCGACCGCGGCCGCGTGACCCTGGATGGTCGGAACATAGCTGACTTGGAACTCGAGTCGTTGAGGTCGTTGATCTCCGTGGTCACCCAGTCGACCTTTCTATTCAACGACACGCTGGGAAACAACATCGCCTACGGGCACCCCGAGCGCGACCACGGGGAAGTCGAAAACGCGGCCGTTGCCGCCAACGCACACGAGTTTATTTCCAGCTTGCCCCAGGGCTACGACACCGTGACCGGCGAGATGGGCGTGCAGTTGTCGGGGGGCGAGCGGCAACGAGTTGCGATTGCCCGCGCGCTGCTCAAGAACGCGCCGCTGCTCATACTCGACGAAGCCACGAGCGCTCTCGACACGCAGTCCGAAAGCCTGGTGCAGGAAGCCCTCGAGCACCTGGTTGAGGGTCGGACGACCCTGGTCATTGCCCACAGGTTGTCTACCGTGAGAAGAGCCGATCGCATAGCCGTGGTGTCGGGTGGGCGCATAGTGGAAACCGGTACTCACGAGGAACTGCTCGAGCGCGGACAGCTCTACAAGAAACTCCACGACATGCAGTTCGAGGACCGTCCGGCCACCTGAGCGGTGGGCTGGGTACTGAGGCGTGGCCGGTGTCGGGGGCAGGCTGTGGAGGCGGATGCGGCGTAACCGGCGCTTTGCCAACCTCGAGATCGCGGTTGCCGGAACCCTTGCCGGCTTGCTTCTGCGTTTTCTTACTTTCAGCTGCCGCGTCACCTTCGAGGGATTTGACGACATAGAGCGCAGGTGGGCCGAGCGTAGT
>CAUZFM010000093.1:0-8753 GCA_963579235.1 uncultured Binatia bacterium (SeqCode) | reverse complement strand
GCGAGGGAGCAGTTCTGCCGGCGCGCACGCGCTCGCCGTGCTCGAGCAGGCGCTCGAATTCGGCGACTTCCATATCGCCCAACGCGGTGTCGACCATGCTGCCCACCATCACCCTGACCATGTTGCGCAGGAAGGCGTTGCCGCGCACCTCGTACTTGAACAGCCCCGCCTCTTCGCTCCAGCTGCTGCTGAAGATGCGACGCATGGTGCTCTCGGACCCACAGTCACTGGAACGAAAGGCGGCAAAATCGTGGGTGCCCTCCAACAGGGCGGCCAGCCGCGAGAGCAGCTCAAGCTCCAGCTCCGGCACCACGTGCCAGGCGCGGTCGGCCTGCAGCGGTGAGTCGGGGCGGCCGGCTACCAGCGTGTAGCGGTACAGCCGTCCGGTGGCCTCGCGCCTGGGATCAAAGCCGGCGTGGGCATCTCGCAGGTCGCGCAGCGACATCGCCCTGGGCGTGAGACCGTTCAACTTGCCCTGCAGGCGGTAGAGATCGGTGTCTCCCGCGACGTCAAAGGCAGCCACCTGGCCGCTCGCGTGTACGCCGGAATCGGTGCGGCCGGCACCCTCCACTCGGCAGGGTCTGCCGGTGGCCGTGACCAGCGCCTGCTCGAGCGCCCCCTGCACGGTGGACAGGTCGGGTTGCACCTGCCAGCCGGCGAAGGCGCCGCCGTGGTACTCCACGAGACAGCGCGCCCGCCTTGAGCCAGCTCCGTTGGATAGTTCGGCGTCGTCGTTTGAAGCCGTTGCTTCGTTTGAAGCCGTGTCGCTCAGGGCCCCGTCTCCCTCGGCTCAGTGCCCGCCCGCATGGCCGCTGCCTGCAAGCGGTTGAGCGCGTCAACAAACGCGAGCGCCGAGGCCATGATGATGTCGGTGTGCGAGCCGTGGCCACGTACCACGAGGTCGGCCTCCCGTACCATGCAGGTCACCTCGCCAATAGCATCCGTGCCGCCGGTGATACCCTTGACCTGGTAGCTCTCCAGGCGCGGCGACAGGCCGGTAGCCTTTTTGATCGCAGCAAAACACGCGTCAACCGCACCGTCACCACCCGAATCGGCCGAGCGCAACTCGCCGTTGACCAGCACGCGCAGCTGGGCCGAAGGCTCACCACCCAGCGAGGACGACACCGACAGGTCCTTGAGTTCGAAGGCTCCCTCCACCTCGGAGTCGTCGGCAACCAGCGTGTAGAGGTCCTCGTCGTAGACTTTCTTCTTCTTGTCGGCCAGGGCCTTGAAGCGGACGAACACGTCGCTGAAGTCGATGTGCTCGAGGTTCACGCCCAGGGTCTTGAGACGATCAGCCAGCGCGGCGCGGCCCGAGTGCTTGCCCAGCACCAGCGTGTTGCTCACCCGGCCCACCGACTGCGGCGTCATGATCTCGTAGGTCAGCTTGTTCTTGAGCACGCCGTCCTGGTGTATGCCGGCCTCGTGGGCAAAAGCGTTGTCGCCCACGATGGGCTTGGTAGGAGAAATCGTCACGCCTATGGTGCGCGCCAGCAGTTGGCTGCAGGGGTAGATCTGCTCGGTGTTCACACGGGTGTCGACGCCGTAGTGATCGGCGCGGGTCTTGAGCACCATCACGACTTCTTCGAGCGAGGTGTTGCCCGCCCTCTCGCCTATGCCGTTGAGCGTGCACTCCACCTGCCGCGCGCCGCCCTCCACGGCAGCCAGGGTGTTGGCCACCGCCATTCCGAGGTCGTTGTGGCAGTGTGCGCTCCACACGACATCGCGGCCGCCCTCTGTGTTGGCCCCCAAAAAGGCAAACAACTCCCGCGTTCGCTCGGGCACCGCGTAGCCGGTGGTGTCGGGCACGTTGCACACAGTGGCGCCCGCGGCTATTGCCGCCGAAAACACCTCGCAGAGGTAGTCTCGATCGCTGCGCGAAGCGTCCTCGGCCGAAAACTCCACGTGGTCCACGTGCTGCCTCACCCGCTCAACAGCCCAGGCGGCGGCGTCCACCACCTCGGCGCGGCTCATGCCCAGCTTGTGCTCCAAATGCAGGTCGGAGGTGGCTATAAAAACGTGGATGCCCGGGTGTGCGGCTCCTTGCACCGCGCGCAGGGCGTCGTCCATGTCCTTCTCTCCCGTACGGGCCAGGCTGAGCACCACGGGCCCGCGCACGGCCGCCGACACGTTCTTAACGGCCTCAAAATCGCCGGGTGACGCGGCCGCGAAACCGGCCTCGATGACATCGACCCCCAGTGCCTCCAACTGCAATGCGATGGCCACCTTTTCTTCGGTGTTCATGGTGCAGCCGGGCGATTGCTCGCCGTCCCTCAGCGTGGTGTCGAATACTCTTACCCAGTCCTTATCTTTCATCGTCTTCGTTCCTGTTCGTCATCGACGGGATACTCTCGAGCCGCGGCAGCCTGTATACCCGCCATAAACAAAAAGGGCCGCGGGGTATGCCCACGGCCCTTTCATTGGCGCCACGAGCGTTACGTCCCGCCCGTGGCCCGGTCATCGCGGTGTATACCTACACCACTGCCGAACCCACGGACGGGCTTCTAAGCAGTAGCTCGGCAAGAAACGTGTTTTTGACGCTGCTCCACATGACCCTTTGACTGTAGCGCCCCCGTGCCAGCACTGTCAAGCGGAAGCACCGTCAGCCGCCCTCGCCCGGCCAGGCGCTGTCTTCGTCGTCGCCGGCGGGGTCCGCGTCATAGTCATCGTCCAGGGCCGACGGCGGCAGTCCCCGGGCCTTTTTCCACGCCCAGGTGGCTGGTCCCGAGACCACGTAGACCGTCATGAACAGGAAAATCACGAGCTCGTAGCGCGCGATGACCAACTGCAACGCGAGTATGGTAGCTACCAGCAGCCACAGTGGCTGCCGGCGGTCAAAGCGCAGTTGCTTGAAACTGGCGTAGGCCACGTTGCTCACCATTAGCAGGGCCAACATGTAGGTGAGAAGCAACAGGGCCACCTGCTTGTCGGGCAGACCCGAGCGCCCGAGGTACTTGTACATCAGCACCACCGACACCAGCGTCAGCGCAGCGGCGGGCACCGGCAGGCCGGTAAAGGCAGCGGGCGACGACTCGTCGGTGGAGATATTAAAGCGCGCCAGCCTGATGGCCGCGCAGATTATAAAAAGCGCGATGGCCAGCCAGCCCCAGGCCCCCCAGGGCATCAAGGCCCAGCGGTAGATGAGCAGGCCGGAGGCAACGCCGAAAGACACGAGGTCGCAGAGCGAGTCGTACTCCACGCCGAAACGGCTCGCGGTATTGGTCAGGCGGGCGATGCGGCCGTCGAGTACGTCGAACACCGCGGCCACGACGATGGCCAGGGCCGCGTTCACGTACTGACCCTCCATGGTCTGCACTATGGAAAATATTCCGCAGAACAGGCCGGCCGAGGTGGCCAGGTTGGGCAAAAGATAAACGCCCCGGCGGGGTTCGTCGCCACCCTTGAGCAGCGACATGCGCCCGCTGCTGCGTTTACCGGTCTCGCGCGGGCTCACGCGCTCAGCCTCGCCAGGGCCGTGACGCCGGCCTGCACTCTCTGCCCGGCGCTCACCAGCACCTCGATCCCCGGCGGCAGGTAGACGTCGACCCGCGAGCTGAACATGATCAGGCCGTAGCGCTCGCCTCGCCCCAGGACCTCACCCACTTTCACCCGGCAGATTATGCGACGCGCCAGCCAACCGGCCACCTGCACCACGGCTATACGCAGCCCGCTTTCCCCGGAACCGACAGCCGCGGTTGACGAGGCGCCCGTACCAGAAGCATCCAGCACGATGGTGTTGTTTTCGTTGCCGTCGGAGGCGTCTTCGCGAAAAGCTGCCCTGAAGCTGCCTGCCTTGTACTCCACTTCACTGACCGTGCCCGGCATGGGACTGCGATTTATATGGACGTCCAACGGCGACATGAAGATCGAAATACGGCGGGTGGCCCCGGGCACAAGCCGGTGGCCTCCTTCGACCTCGCCCACGAAAACCACGCGACCGTCTGCCGGTGCGAGCAGGGTCGATTCGTCTCCACTGGGCGTGCGTTCGGGGTCGCGAAAGAAAAGCAGCACGCCCGTTGCCAACAACAGGAACACCCAGCCCGCAGCCTGCAGGGCCGGCCAGTACAAAGACAGGCCGAGCAGCGCCAACCCGACAACGGCGGGTACGGCAGCTACCCGGTATCCTTCACTCGCGAATTTCACGACCCGTGGACGGCCCGACGGCGGTCAGTTGACCGACTTGTCCACCAGTCGTTCATCGGTCAGCCAGGGCATGAGAGACCTCAACTCCTCGCCGACCTTTTCTACCGGGTGGTTCTCGCCTTCCCGGCGCAGCTCCTTGAAATGGGGCAGACCGCACTTGTACTCGGTGATCCACTCGTCGGCGAAATCACCCGACTGTATTTCTTCGAGTATCTTCTTCATCGCGGCGCGCGTGCTGTCGCCCACCACGCGGGTGCCGCGGGTGAGATCGCCGTACTCAGCCGTATTGCTGATCGAGTAGCGCATGTTGGCAATGCCGCCTTCGTATATCAGGTCTACGATGAGCTTGACCTCGTGCACGCACTCGAAGTAGGCCATCTCAGGCGCGTAGCCCGCTTCTACCAAGGTCTCAAAGCCCGCGCGGATGAGCTCGGTGAGCCCACCGCACAACACCGCCTGCTCGCCGAAGAGATCGGTCTCGGTCTCCTCCCTGAAGGAGGTGCCGATTACAGCCGCTCGTGTTCCGCCAATGCCATCGGCGTAGGCCAGGCCCACGGCCTCGGTGTCACCCGACGGGTCCTGGGCCACTGCCAGCAGGCAGGGCACGCCCATGCCCTTGGCGTACATGCTTCTCACCAGGTGGCCGGGGCCCTTGGGAGCTACCATGAACACGCCGGTCCCGGGTGCCGGCTTTATCTTGCCGAAGTGAACGTTAAAACCGTGCGCAAAGGCGAGGTAGCTGCCCGGCTTGAGATTGGGCTCAACATCTTCGTGGTAAACATCGGCCGCCAGCTCATCGGGCAGCAGCATCATGACCACGTCGGCGCGACCAACGGCGTCGGCTATCGAGGCCACCTCGAGGCCCGCTCCCTCGGCCTTGGCCACCGACGAGCTGTCTTCTCTCAGGCCCACGACGACGTTGACACCGCTCTCCTTGAGGTTAAGCGCGTGCGCGTGCCCCTGGCTACCGTAGCCCAGTACGGCCACGGTCTTGTTTTTCAGCAGGCCAGGGTCGGCCTCTTCGCGAGTGTAAATCTTCATGCTGCTTTCTCCGTACTCTTATTTTTCTTAGCTTTAGGGGCTCCCACCGTAAGCAGGCGCCCTCCCCTGAACAGTGCCGCCTTGCCGGTACGTGCCACTTCCTTGATTCCAAGGGGAGCGAGCATCGCCATGATCGCGGCTATCTTCTCGTCGTCGCCGGTGACCTCGACCATACACTCGGTAGGCCCGACGTCCACTATACGGGCCCTGAATATGTCGGCTATGCCCACCAGTTCCAAGCGCGAACGGGCGTCGACGGCTACCTTGATCAGCGCGAGCTCGCGTTCAACGTGCTCTGCGTCGCTGTAATCAACAACCTTAATGACCGACACCAGCTTGTTGAGATGCTTGGTGATCTGCTCCACGATCTCGGCGTCGCCGGTGGTGGTGAGCGTAATGCGCGACACCGACGCGTCCAGCGTTTCGGCCACCGACAGGCTCGATATGTTGTACCCACGGCCACTGAACAAACCGGACACGCGTGACAACACGCCGAACTCGTTCTCGACCAGTATGGATATTATGTAGTTTCTCTTCGTTGACATGCTTACACCTCCAAGCCCTAACCTGTGATCGCGCCCCGCGCAGCACTCGAAACCAGCCTCGAGTACTTCCACAGAACGCCGCTCGTGTACTTGGGCGCCGGTTTCGTCCAGGCGGCCTTTCGCCGTTCGAGCTCGCCGTCGTCCACTGCCAGTTCGAGCAGCAGGCGGTCGGCGTCAATGGTTATGGTATCGCCCTCTTCGACCAACGCGATGGGGCCGCCGACCTGGGCCTCGGGCGCTACGTGCCCCACGACCATGCCGTAGGTGCCGCCCGAAAAGCGCCCGTCGGTTATAAAGCCCACGCTGTCGCCCAGCCCCTTGCCGATGATGGCGCTGGTAGGCGAGAGCATTTCGCGCATGCCGGGACCGCCGCTGGGGCCCTCGTAGCGAATGACGAGCACGTCGCCCTCGGCGATGCGGTCGCCCATGATGGCATCCATGCACTCCTCCTCGGAGTCGAACACTCGCGCGGGGCCGGTTATCGCACGTTTTTTGAGCCCGCTGATCTTGGCCACGCAGCCCTCGGGGGCGAGATTGCCCTTGAGCATAGCGAGGTGGCCCTGCGTGTAGACCGGTGAGTCGAAGGGGAGCACGACCTCCTGCCCCGCCGGCGGCTGGTCGGCCACGAGCTTGAGGTTGTCGGCCACCGTACCGCCGGTGATAGTCATACAGTCTCCGTCTATCAATCCCTCCGCGAGCAGCATCTTCATGACCAGGGGTATGCCGCCAACCTCGTGCAGATCGGTAGCAACATAAGGCCCCGACGGCTTCATGTCGGCCAGCACGGGCACGCGCACGCGTATCTCTTCGAAATCTTCCATCGTCAGCTCAACCTCGGCCGCGTGGGCGATGGCGAGCAGGTGCAGGACCGCGTTGGTCGAACCGCCCACGGCCATGACAACGGCGATGGCGTTGTTGAACGCGGCGCGGGTGAGTATGTCGCGGGGCTTCAGGTCGTCGATGACCAGGCGCATGAGCACCCTGCCGCTTTCGGCGGCACTGTCGCGCTTCTCGTCGTCCTCGGCTGCCATGGTAGAGGAGCCGGGCAGGCTCATGCCCAGCGCCTCGAAGGCGGAGCTCATCGTGTTGGCCGTATACATGCCGCCGCAGGCGCCGCGGCCGGGACAGGCACGCTTCTCGATCTCGAGGAAAGCCTCGCGGCTTATGCGGCCCGCGCCCAGCTCGCCCACCGCCTCGAAAGCGCTCACGATGGTGAGATCCTTACCGTCGTAGTAGCCGGCCTTGATGGTGCCGCCGTAGACAAAAACTGATGGCAGGTTGAGCCTTGCCATGGCTATCATGGCGCCGGGCATGTTCTTGTCACAGCCACCCACGGCAAGCAGGCCGTCCATGCTCTGGGCCCGGCAGACGGTCTCGATCGAGTCGGCGATGACCTCGCGACTGACCAGCGAGCACTTCATGCCCTCGGTACCCATGGAAATGCCGTCGCTGACGGTGATGGTGCCAAAGGTCTGGGGCATGCCGCCATCTTCGCGAACCGCCCCCGCCGCGGCCAGCGAGAGGTCACCCAACCCGACATTGCAGGGCGTTATGTCGCTCTGGCCGTTGGCGATGGCGACTATGGGCTTACTGAAATCGTCGTCGCCGAAGCCCACCGCCCTCAGCATGGCTCGGTTAGGCGCGCGGTTGTCCCCCTCGGTGACCGCTCGGCTGTGCCGGTTGGGGGCCTTTTTGTCGTTGCCTGTCATCGTATTACTTCCGGGTGCAGCTCACAGGGGCCCGGTCCCGACCGCTCGCCGCCGGGCATACTAGTAGTTACCTGTCAGTAATACCAAGGCAGCACCACCACGGAAACGGTGGCGGCTGCAATGTACACGGGTGACATCGCCGCGTGGCAGCGCCCCGGAAAAGCCGTCTGGGCTGGGGGTGGCAGTCTATGGGCGTAGTGCCGTCAACTGGTCAGCCCCCGCTTCAGGCAGTCAGGCCGATTGGCTCTGACCCACTTCGCGCCGGTGGTCGGACAGGATGCGCATGACCCTGTCTTTCTCGGCAAGTTTCTTCTTCTTCAGCTGAGCGCATTCCACTTCCTGCAAGTCGCTGAGGTGTTCAAGGCTCTCCAGCTTCTCTACCCTGGCTTTCAAACTCAAGTGCTTTTCGTAAGCACTTTTCAGATCCGCGTCTCTAGGTGTCAGGCTCTCTATAAGCTCTTCGTCTTGTGTTTCCATCCAAGCCTCCCTGTGTTGTTTTGTTTCGTCAGTTATCTCTCTCTTCCACGCTCGGCGCCTTATCTTGCTGGCCCCGACCCCGCGGACCACGCGACGGCCACGCGATTCTTGTTAGGCCTGGCCCCGGTAGGTCCTATGTAGGTGGGCAGCGCCTGCCCGGGAGTCGCTCGGTCCCCGGTTGTGCTACTGCCTGAATCTAACTCCGTCCCCGCTGTCTTGGCAAGCGCAACTGCCGGGTCAAGCACTTCGTCGGCCAGTCCGGGCATCCGCAGCCCCGCCTCCGAACAGGCCCCGAGTACGGCCTGGCCGGCGTTTCCGGCAACCCGCAGCCCGGCGGGCAGCGCCCTGAGGTCAACAAGCAATTCTTCGGCCGTACAGCGCTTGTAATCGAGCAGTTGCTCGCCACCGTCGCCCGACCAGGCGGCCACGTAGATATATCCCGAGCCCGCGTCCAGCGTCGCCAGGATCGGGCTTCTGTCGCCTTCGGCAGGCTTGTCGCAACAAGTCAGCTGCAAGCGCAGCGACGACACGCCCGTCACCGGTAGTTTGTGGGGAAGGACAAGGCCGGCGGCCAGCGCCAGGCCAATACGAACGCCCGTCCAGGAACCGGGGCCGGTAGCAACACCGACCGCCGAAATATCAGCCACCGCCGCCGAGATGTCCTTGAGCCCCAGCCGCAGTAAGTCGGCCAGTCCCTCACCCCGCACGGGAGCTTCGCAGGCCGCAAGCCAGGGATCCCGATCGGGGGCCAGCAGGGCTATCGACGGTACGCGGCCACTGCTGTCTATGCCAAGCAGCAGGCCTGTACCGCGGGAGCTCACCCGCCGACTATTCGAGA
>CAUZFM010000092.1:0-8794 GCA_963579235.1 uncultured Binatia bacterium (SeqCode) | reverse complement strand
ACCCCTCGGCAAAGTAAGTACTAGATACCCACAGGTGAGGATTCGCCGCTCGTTTTTTCTTTTTGCCGCCCGCCACCTGCACGCTCGTATCAGCCCGCACAAACGGACCTCAGTACCAGGGGGCCGAAAAAGGCCCCTCGATCATTGTGCCCGCAAGGGTGGCGCCGCGATAGAAGGCAGCCAGCTTTCAGCCGCGCTTGCTGCCCCAGCTGTTCCAGTGGGTAACGCTGGAGGCCGGCAGGCGCTTAGCGGGCTTGAAGCCGTCGCCGGTAAAATACGCCACCGGAAACAGTACGGTCTGGGTCACGTTATCTGGCAGCCCAAGTAGCTCGGCCACGGCTTTCTCCTTGAACAGGTGAATGGTCGTCCAGGCCATTCCCAGCCCACGCGAGCGCCCGGCCAGCATGAACGACCACGCGGCGGGCAGCACCGAGCCGTACAATGACGCCTGCCCGATAACACCAGCATTTTCCACCCGGCCTTCTACGCAGAAAAGCACGAAGGCCGGTGCCTTCTCCATGTTCTCGGCCAGGTAACCGGCCGAGTCATACACGCGCGGCATCTGCTCGGCTCGCATGTCGTCCTCACCGAAACCGGGGTCCACGCCCTCTTTCATGGCCTGGTAAGCCGTAAAACCCTCGCGGTACACGTCGGCTATGGCCTTGCGCTTGTCCTCGTCGGTGACAACCACGATGTGCCAGCCCTGCTGGTTTGACCCGGTTGGCGACTGCAACGCCAGGTCTATGCAGTCTTCGAGCAGCTCGGCTTCAACGGGCCGAGAAAAGTCGAGCCGCTTGCGCACGGAGCGCGTGGTGGTCAAAAGGGCGTCGGTCTCGGCGATGTTCATCTGGATTCTTTATACTCCTTTGGGCGGATACGTCAGCAGGGCTGTTGCCACCTGCCGCCCTCCCACAGCCGCGCATGAGCTCACGACGGCCGCGACAACTCAAGCAAGCTAACGTCGCTCCATCACCGGCGAGTAGAGACCACGCGGCTCGCGTCGCCACCAGGCGTCGTCGTCACCGCCCGGGCTGAAGTGATAGTCATAGCGCAGTGCCCGCAGGTAACGAGGCGCCCGACCGTCAAAGGGGTCGTCGCCCAACAGGTCCATGACCGCGGGCGAGCCCTCCAGCAGGCGGCGCATAAACGCCGTCAGCCAGGGGTTGTGGCGATAGTCGCCGAGAGCGGCAAACCACATCTGCCAGTCCAGGCGGGGCATGTGCGGCGCCACGAAAGCCGGCCGCCGCGCCGGATCGCCGGGCTTGTAGAGAAACTCGTAGGCCTTCCACTGGCGGCCATCGAGACTGCCTTCGACTACTATCTCGCTGCGCTGCCTGGTCATGCGAGCAAACAGGCCGTAACCACTGGCCAGGCGCAGGGGCGACAAGGTGGTCATCGTCGCGCGCAGGGCCGGGGGCAGCACCGCGTAGCCCAGCAGGCTGCCGGTCATCTGTCCGAGACTGAGCGCGGCCAGCAACAGCAGCGCAGCAAGGCCTGCCAGCCGAGCGGCTGCGCTTACAGCCCCCGCGCCGGGTGCAGCTGTTACTCGATCGCCCGACGGTCCCCGCAGCAGGCCTGCCACCCTCCCCGGCAGCAAGCGGTCGAGTGCGGGGTCATCGAGCAGCGGCAGGCACAAAACCAGGGTCAGCAGGTTGAAGAAACCGTAGTTGCCGGTGAAGGCGATGACTACCATAAACAGCGCAAACCCCGCCGCCGCCAGCTGCCTTCCACGACGACCGGCCAACAAGGCGAAGGGCAGCAGCAACTCGATCGCGAACATCAACGCGGTCGATGCCCGCTGTACCACGGCGGGCAGCTTGTCCGCGTACCAGGCGGTCCACGGCGGCAAGGGCTGTGTCCAGTAGTGAAAGTCGAGCGCCGACAGGTTCCACCAGGCAGGATCGTCGGCCAGCAGCTTGACGACCCCCGACATGAACATCAGCTTGAACAACAGCAAGCGGTACAGCAGCAACGCAGCCCGCGCCGGTGCGCGTCCCGCGCGCCAGCCCAGGGCGAGAAAGGGAGCCAGCACCCCTGCCTCGAGCAGAAGGATGTCCCATTGGAAGCTGAGAAAAACGCCTCCCACGGTAAACAGCGAGAGGTACAGCAGCCAGGCCACCGTGCTCGCCGCCACCAGCGCGCGGCCGCCCACCATCAACAAAGCCGCCACCACGCCCCCGGCGCAAAGCAGGTGCAGCGAAATGTCACCCGGCCACAACCACATCAACGTGGGCCAGTGCCACCAGTGCATGGGCCCGGGTACGGCCGCCGCCGCGCGTTGCAGCAGCTCGCCTGAGGGCGCGATGCCCGAACTCCCGAGCAAGCCGTGCACCTGCACCCACAGCGAGACAAACGCGACGAGGTAGACAAGGCCCAGCCCGGCCAGAAAACATCTGCGGGTCAACAGGTAGCGCGCGGGAGAAGCAGGCAGCAGCAGCCGGGTAACAAACGAGGCCAGCCCGCGGTTGGCCGCAACCACGCGGTAGGCCAGCTCGGCGGCGGGGGCAAAACCGGGCAGCCGCTGGTAAGCCGCAAGCAAGCGACCGTGCCCCGAAGCGGCCAGGGCACGCAGCACCGCGTGGGCGCCCTGGTACACGCAACCGTCGACGTCGACCAGCACCACAGTGCGTTCGAAGACGTCGGGGGCTACATCCGGAAACTCACCGCCCCGTTGCTGCGAGGAGGCGTAGTCTACGCTGTCGCCGCTGCTTCGCCGCCAACGCTCGACCCATAGTCGGCAGAACGAACAGTGGCCGTCGAACAGCAGCAGCGGACGGCGCAGCACCTTCACGCGCCCTCCTGTTTCCCTGACCGCTTTCCAGACCGCGGCCGAACGCCGAGGCTGCAATCAGCCCGGCTATCGGCGTGGCGACCGCCGCGAAGCGTCAGCGTCCCTCGTTGAGAACGCTGGCTATGGTGTAGAACTCGGGCACGTTCATGGACTCCTCGCTGGCCTCGAACATCCAGTCGTGTTCCATGGGGTTGGCCGGGCCCGGTGGCGTTATGCGCGAGCTATGGCGCAACTGGAAGTCGATCATGGCGACGGCCGGCGTGAACAGGCGCTTGTCCTCGTAGGTGCGATTGTCACGCACGGACTCGGTGCACCAGAAGGTGTTCTGCCATACCTTCCAAAGCTCACCGGCCTTATCGAAAATCTCGGAGGTGGTCACGTTGTACACTTCCTGGTCAACCCAGAGGTGGCGCTTCGAAAACGCGTACACGGGCAAGCGCTCAGGGGTGCCCTTGATCAGCCATACCTTGCGCTTTTCCCACTTCACGCAGGGCACCCAGCTGGCGGTGCCGGCGGTGCCGCACCACACGTCGAGGGTACCGTACCTGCCTGCGTGCATGGGTACGAGGATTTCGCGCTCGCCGAGCAATCGAAAATCCCACCACTCGGGCTTGGAGTTAAAACCCCAGATCGAATCCTGGTCTATGTCACCGCCGAACAGCGTGCCGCTTCGATCCGAGGTGGAATAACGACGCACACGCCGGAGTGCCGGAAGGTAGAGCCAGGAGTCATCCGACCGCTGCGCTTCCTCGTATCGGTAAGACAAAAACGACGTCCCCTTCAAATCGAAGGGCGTCTGGATCGGCCCCCACTGCTCGGTGAAACGCATGGGCGGGTCGTGTTCTATGATCGGTTTCGGGTCATGGATAATGCGCCCTTCCCACTTCAAGCGCCGCCAGACATCCGACGACAGCATCTTTTCGACGTAGCCACGATCGTCCATGTTCTCGACCACCCACTCGGTGCGCACATCGTCGCTGAAGGCCGGCTTGTGCTCGTGGTTCCACATGATCTTCCACGCGGCGGCCGGATCATTGGCGTCGATGTTCGGAAACGGCATGCCGGCCGTGTAGTTGTGCAGAGCCAGGTTGTCTTCGGACAACTCGACCTGGCTCGAGTACTTCTCGGTGGCGTCAATAAAAGCCTTGGGCCAGGGGCAGGATTCGTACTCGCCCACGTCTATGATCATGCCGTAGTCGAGCATGATCTGAACCGCCGGCGGCAGGTAGTCGTCGTACTCGTGCATGTTCACCTTGGTGATTTTCATGCCGACCTCGGGGTCCGCTGACCAGGACTGTCCGGGTAGCCCGGTGGCGATAAAAACAAAAGCCAGGGCAAATGCTGAAACAGACCCCCGAGCAGAACCCAGACGAAGCGTGGCGACCATAAGCAGAGTACTCCCCCGGGCAACACCGGAGACCCTGTCTAGCATAAAAACCACCCGCAACTCCAGCCCCACGGCCCGAGGCGCAGTAGCCCGGCCAAGCCACCACTGATAGTCTGCGTGGATGCCACCGCGCACCATGCGTATAGAAGCCGCCTCGACGCTGGCCGAAGGCGAGACTCTTGCCTTTTCTTTTACCGATACAGCGCCACCTACCGAAGGCGGTATTGAGGATAAAAACACACTCGCGCCGGCTTTCCTGCTGCGGCACGAGGGCCGCCTGCTGGCTTACCGCAACCGCTGCCGGCACATACCCACCACGCTCGACTGGGTCGAAAACCGATTTCTTTCAAACGACCGTTGCTGGATAGTCTGCGCCACGCACGGGGCCCTCTACGAACCGGCTACCGGCCTGTGCATAGCCGGGCCGCCCTCGGGCAAAAGCCTTGAATCCCTGCCCGTTGTCGAAGAAGACGGCGTTGCGATAGTGGAGCTCCCCTCCGTTTCATGAGCGCTGCCGCCGCCAAGCGACCCTGGTGGATCCCACACTTCCTCGGGCGCCTCCCTCCCCTCGAAGACCGCCACATAAAGTTGCTGGGGGTGGTTTCGCTGGCCCTGCTGTTCGAAGGTTACGACCTTTCGATAATCGCCTCGGCGCTCAAGCACATTGCTGAAGGCGTGGGCATGGACGAAGACAAGATGGGCGGCCTGCTCGGACTCGTGAGGTTAGGCGGCCTGCCGGCCCTTGCAGTGGTCCCGGTGGCCGACCGCATCGGGCGCCGCCCGGTTTTCCTGGCCACCGTCGTCGGCTTCAGCGTGGGCACCTTCCTGACAGCGTTTGCCCAGACGCCGGCCCACTTTGTCGCAGCGCAGATGTTTACGCGCACCTTCCTGCTCGCGGGCGTGGCCATAGGCATGGTGTTCATTGCCGAGGAGTTTCCGGCCGAGCACCGAGGCTGGGGCATAGGCATGACGGCGGCGCTGGCGGCTTTCGGTCACGGGCTCGGGGCGCTAGGCTTCGCCTTCATCGACCAGCTGCCTTTCGGTTGGCGCAGCCTCTACGCGATGGGAATACTTCCCGTACTCCTGCTTCCCATGTTCCGCCGCAACCTGCCCGAGACAGGTCGCTTTATCGCCAACCAGCTCGCCACCGGTCAGACCTCCACGGCTGATACCGGCCACAGGTGGCGCGACGCCCTGCAACCGATCATCGACCTGGCCACCGCGTTTCCGGGCCGCACGGCGCTTGTTGGCCTCACCGGCCTGCTGGTTGCTACCGGCGAGGTGAGCGTCTTCCAGTTCACTTCCTACATCGTGCAGAAGCTGCACGGCTGGTCGCCCGGACAGTATTCGTTCATGGTCATCGCCGGTGGAATGGTAGGCATAATCGGCAACATCGTAGCCGGTAAACAGGGCGACAAACACGGCCGCAGGGTAGTGGGTGCGGTGTTCTTCCTGCTCTACCCTGCCGCCGCTTGGCTGTTCTACCGCGGACCCGGCGGTGCCGTTTTGCCGATTGCCTACATTTTTATCGTGTTCTGCGGCACGGCCGGCTCGGTTATACTGCGCGCTATATCGACAGAGTTGTTTCCCACGTCATACCGCAGCACGGCCTCGGGCTGGACGGTGTCGGTACAGACCCTGGGATGGACACTGGGCCTCCTGCTGCTGGGAATGAGCAGCAACAACGCCGAGCAGATAGCCTCGGCCACGGCCTGGATTTCGCTCACGGTGGCGGTCGGAGGCCTGGTGCTGCTGCGCCTGCCCGAAACCCGCGGCCGCGAACTCGAAGACATCAGCCGACTCGACTGACCTCCAGCCACCCGCTCTATTCAGCAGGCCGGGCAGTCGAGCGTTACCGATAGACCCACGGCGCTTTGCAGTACACGCAGAGCGTCTGACGCCGCCACCGAACCGTTCGAATCCACGTCGCAGACACACAGTGCGCAACTGCTCATTCCCACAGCGGTCTGCAGTATGAACAGCGCGTCGGACGCAGAGGGCGGAAAGCTCTCAGTCACGGGCGCACCGCAGACCACCGCGGGCAGCGTCAGCCAGCCTATGTCTTCAAAGGCGGCCAGGGTTATTTCGAGGTCATGATTGGAACCGGCATAACTCGGCTCCATCAATTCACTCGGGGTCAGCAGTGTTGACCAGTGCGAAACCGACGAGCCCGACGCCAGGGAAGCGGGGGCGTACATAAGGACGTGTCCAGTGCCCGGGTGGGTCCCGGCCACCCGGGCACTGGTGGCGGCGATAGCAGCCAGCCCGGTCCAGTGCAGATCGTTAGTATCTATTGCCGAGGCCATTCTTTCGGCGTTGGTCATCACCGGCCAGCCCAACCCGCTGCTGTGGTCTTCGAGGTTGAGCATGTAGGCGTCGTCAAAGCCGCTGTTTTTCGTCCCGGTGCTGACGTCGACGAAAGTAAGAAAACCAAGACCATGCCCCAGTTCGTGCAGGGCGACCGTTATAAAATCCACGTCGCTGCCAGGCAGCCCGTCAAAACCGTAGTAGAAGTCGGTGAGGCCCAGCACTGTGGGGCCGTCTACATCGCTGTTGAAAGTCGCCGATATGTCATCTGACCCAGGGTGAAGGTCCGAACCTGCAAGACTGTTGGCCAATGGCACCGGGTAGATCGTGGCCGCGCGCGGCGCGTTGGCAAAATTGATAAAGCCGGTGGTGGGGCCGGCAAACCCCAGCGTGGCCGAACTCGCGCCACCGCCCAGCGCGTTGAACTCTGCCCCCACCCTGATCTCGACGGTGCTCTGCAGGCGCGCGCCCCAGAGATCGCAGGCCCGCTGCAGGGCGTTGAGCCTGAGTGCGCCTAGGGTGGTACCGGGGTTGCCGCCTATGGGCGCCACCAGCGTCGGGTCGTTGAAGCCCTCTCCCGGGGCATCCTCGTTTACCACGGTGATGGTCGCGGCCGCGGCCGGCGATGCCGCCGACAGAAGCAACAGGCACACGAACAGTGTCACCCCCCGTCGCACGTCAGCGACCCTCGTCGGCCGCAGAATCACAATGTATCGCCGGCATTCCGTCCGGTCCGATCGTGGCCTTCATCACCTGCTGAAAGCGCCCCCTGAGGTCGACCATCAGTCCACCCCCGGGCGTAGGACTGGGCACGGCCACGAGATCACCGTGGTAGCTCGACAGCGCCGAAGACCCGGGCACATGTCGCTCAACAGCCGGTTGCGAAACAGCAGGTACGGAGTCGATGAAGTCACCGGTCTCGGGATCGATGGTCACCGTCTGGGCCGCGGCCAGGCTCGATAGCATCAGCCCCGCGCAGGCCAGGCCCACGACCCCGCCCGACTTACCAGACTTGAGTTTGAACAACGCTCTGCCTTGGTTCACGACTGCCTCCTCTTGGGCCTGGACCGCCTCGCGGGCCCTACCACGAGTCTAGACTATCAGACACGGCGGGCGCTGCACCAGCCGAAACCGGCGGTTTTTGTGCACTGCGCTAAGGCTTTTGCACCGGCCAACAGGATTGCAAAGCTGCCGCCTCGGTGCGAAACCATTGGGCTATGAAAAACGAAAAGCTGGAGCTCAAGCAGACCACCTACGCCGTCGACAACGGCGTAGCCACGATAACCCTTTCGCGCCCCGAACGGCTCAACGCCTTCACCCTTCGCATGATGGACGAGCTGCTGGGCCTCTTTGAGCAGGTGGACCGGGACGACTCGGTGCGAGCGGTAGTCGTAACCGGTGAAGGCCGCGCCTTCTGTGCGGGCGCGGACCTGTCCACGGGCGGATCGACCTTTAATTCGGAGGCCCACGGCGAAACCGGAGGGCTCGACGCCCATCGCGACGGCGGCGGACGCGTGACCCTGGCCATACACCGCTGCCGCAAGCCAGTCATCGCCGCCATAAACGGACCAGCCGTGGGCGTGGGCATAACCATGACACTGCCAATGGACATCAGGGTAGCGGCCGAAGACGCCAAGATAGGTTTCGTCTTTGCGCGCCGGGGCATCGTACCCGAAGCCTGTTCGTCCTGGTTCCTGCCCAGGATAGTGGGCATAGCCAAGGCCACCGAGTGGGCAGTGACCGGGCGCGTGTTTCGAGCAGGCGACGAAACCGACTCGGGCTTGTTTAACTACGTGCTGCCCGCAGACCAGGTACTGGCAAAAGCAATGGATATTGCGCGTGAGATCGCCGACAACACCTCGGCTGTGTCGGTGGCGCTGGCGCGCGCGCTGATGTGGCACGGGCTCGGGCAGGCCTCGCCGCAGGAAGCCCACCTCATTGATTCAAAATGCATCTGGTGGGCCGGTCGCGGGGCTGACTGCCGCGAGGGAATAGAGGCCTTCCTGGCCAAGCGACCCGCTGAGTTCAGTATGAGCGCGTGGAGCGACCTTCCCGACTTCTACCCCTGGTGGGAAGAACCCGAAGTCTGAGCTGTCGCTACTCGGCTGGCGGCCCAGGGCTGGGGGCTCAGCTCTGGCACTCGGCGTAGTCTGCCAGCTCCTTGAGGTAGTCGAAGGAGTACATGCCGGTGTCGTGCCCGTCGGCCCAGCGCAACCTGAGCGCATAGCGACCAACGCCCTCTATGCCTTCGAGCCGGGTCGCGCCGCCGGCTACGAAGGTGACCTCGTTGCTGTGGCCCTGGCACTGGG
>CAUZFM010000091.1:0-8795 GCA_963579235.1 uncultured Binatia bacterium (SeqCode) | reverse complement strand
GAAACTAACGCGCTGGCGGGCTGGCAGGTAATTTTTACCCACATGAGGGGTATCCTGGACAGGAGAGCAGGCTATATTACCCCTTATGTTGTCGCAGGTCAGGGGAGGGGGTCGGGTACGCGCTTTCTTGTGTGTACTCGGGGTGTCGTTGTTTGTTCCTGACATGGCAAAGGCGCAGGTCCTGCCCTGGCCGGGAGACGCCGGTATCGAGATAGGCGCCTTGGGCGATGTGGGCGGCCTGGCGGGTGATTACGAACCCAGCGGCGCGGTCTGGCACACGCGCCTGAACGCATTGTTCGTGGTCGGCGATGGCGGAGACCTGAGCCGTCTCGACGGCAACGGTGGCAACCTGACCACCTGGGCGCCCGGTGGTGACCTCGAGGCAGTTACCGTGGCTGATCCGGCGAGTGACCTGCTTTATCTCGGCCGCGAAAACCCCGACGCCATACTCGAGTTTGATCTCGCCACGGGCACGCTCACGGGTAACCAGTGGGACCTGACCCCGTGGATGACGGGCGCCGCCAACCAGGGCCTGGAGGCACTCACCTGGGTCGAAGGCCTGTTCTACGCGGGCCACCAGGGCGAGGGCAACGTGTACGTGTTCGAGTTGTCGGCCGGCGGTGTGGTCCAGCTGGTAAGCCTTTTTCCGGCACCCGGCGGCAGGACCGATCTGGCGGGCATGCACTACGACGCCGACACCCAGATTCTTTACGGCATACACGACGGTGATAACGTGCTGGTCGAAATGGAGCGGCACGGGGCCCTGCTGCGCGAAACCTTTCTGCCCGGCAACACCCAGGAAGGCATAGCCCTGTTACCCGACTGCGCGACCGGCCTGTCGACCGTATTTATCAGTGAGGACGCTGGCCCGGTGTTTCGCTACGAGGGGTTCCCGGTCACCTGTGTTGACCCGGCGGTGACGCTCTCGCCTTGCGGTGACGTAAACGGAGATCTGACCATCAATGTTGTCGACGCGATGCTGGCCGCCCAGTTCCAGGTGGGCCTGCGTGTCTGCCAGTCGGTGTCGCGCTTTGATCTCTGCGACGTTACGCCGGTGCCCGGCGATGGCCTGTGCAACGTGGTCGACGCCATGCGAATGGCCCAGTGCAGTGTCGGCCTGATTTCCTGTAACTTTACCTGCGCGGTACTTGGCTGTCCCTGAACGTCCAGCGTTCCAGCGCTGGTGCGCCCGGTCGTGTGCCGGCAGTTATCGAGGGCCGGTGCTGCCCACCCGTACTGTCCGAGCGCGCCTTCCTACTTGCGCAGGCGGGCCCAGGCGTCGCGCAGCGTGACCGTGCGGTTGAACACCGGCAGGTCTGCCGTGGAGTCGGGGTCGAGGCAGAAGTAGCCCTTGCGCTCGAACTGGCAGGTCACGCCGGCTTTGAGGTCGGCGGCCGATGGTTCCAGTCGGCTTTGGCTGAGTTCCAGCAGCGAGTCGGGGTTGATGGCGTCGCCAATGTTGTTGCCGTCTTTGCCGCTGTCAGCGACTTCAGCCAGCGGGTTTTCGGCCGTGAACAGCCGGTCGTACAGGCGCACCCGGGCCGACACCGACTGCTCGGCTGACACCCAGTGCAGGGTGGCCTTCACCTTGCGGCCATCGGACGAATCGCCGCCCCTGGTAGCCGGGTCGTAGCTGCACAGCAACTCGATGACCTCGCCCTCGTCGTTCTTGACGACCTCGTTGCAAGTAACAAAGTAGGCGTAGCGAAGGCGTACTTCGCGGCCGGGCGATAGGCGAAAAAACTTGCGCGGCGGGTCTTCCATGAAGTCCTCGCGTTCGACGTAGAGGCTGCCGCTGAAGGGCACCTCACGCGTGCCCGCCGACTCGTCCTCGGGGTTGTTGATGGCCGTGAGTTGCTCGACCTTACCCTCGGGCCAGTTGGTGATAGTGAGCTTCAATGGGTCGAGCACGCCCATCAGTCGAGTAGCGCTGCTGTTGAGCTCCTGCCGCAGCTCGTGCTCGAGTTGCTCGTACTGCACCGTGTTGTCGCTGCGGGTCACTCCAACGCCGAGGCAGAAGTTACGTATGGCCGCCGGCGGGTAGCCGCGCCTGCGCATGCCCGAAAGCGTGGGCATACGAGGGTCGTCCCAGCCCGACACCTTGCCCTCTTCTACCAGGCCGCGCAGTACGCGCTTGCTCATCACGGTGTGGGTCAGGTTGAGGCGCGCAAACTCGATCTGTTGCGGGTGACACTCGCTGTCAAGAGCGTCGAGTACCCAGTCGTACAGCGCCTTGTTGTCGGCAAATTCGAGCGTGCACAGAGAGTGGGTGATGCCTTCAAAGGAGTCACTCAGGCAGTGGGCCAGGTCGTACATGGGGTACACGCACCAGTCGTCGCCGGTGCGGTGGTGAGTGGCGCGCTGTATGCGGTAGAGCACCGGGTCGCGCATGACGATGCGCGGGCTGGCCATGTCGATGCGTGCTCGGAGAGTGTGGCTACCCGCTTCGAATTCGCCTGCGCGCATACGTCGGAAAAGATCGAGGCTTTCTTCGGCCGAGCGCTCGCGCCAGGGACTGTCACTGCCCGGACGGGTGAGCGTGCCGCGCTGCTCTCTTACCTGTTCGGCCGACAGCTCGCACACGTAGGCTCGGCCTCGGCGCACGAGCTCCTCGGCGCAGTCGTACAGGCGCTGGTAGTAGTCCGAGGCAAAATACAGGTGTTGGCCCCAGTCGAAGCCCAGCCAGGCGATGTCGGCCTTGATGGAATCAACGTACTCCGTGTCCTCGGCGCTCGGGTTGGTGTCGTCGAATCTGAGATGGCAACGGCCACTGAACTCGCCGGCCACGCCGAAATTGAGGCAGATGGATTTCGCGTGGCCGATGTGGAGATAGCCGTTTGGTTCGGGCGGAAAACGCGTGACGATTTCGTCGTGCCTGCCTTCGGCGAGATCCTTGTCTATGAGCTTGCGGACAAAGTCGCGCGGCTTATCGGCCTTGTCTTCGCTGCTACCCATCGGCCCATTAAAGGGGGATACGTTCCTATTAGCAAAAAAGTAAGGAAGAGGTTTGGAGCCTCGCTGCCTTTGCGCCCGGCGCTCGCCTATCCCGCTTGGAGGGTATCGAGGATCCTGCGGGCACGCTGTTCGTAGTACACAGCACCGCTGACACGAAAGCGCTCTGCGGCCAGCTCCAGCAGTTCGGTCGGCTCGCGCACGCGCCCTTGTTTAATTTTCAACTCGGCCAGGGCCACGGCAGCGTGGGATTCTATGAGCGGGGCGCTCATGCTCAAGGCTGAGTCCAGGGCGCGTCGCAGGTAGTCCTCGGCCGCTTCGAAGTCACCGGTCGTCGTTGCCAGCCGTCCCAGCCTGAGCGTCACCGGCCCGGAGTAGTCTACGCCCACCCCCGTGCAGACGTGGCTTTCGGCCCAGGGCTCCAGGATGGCGGCGATTCTGCGGGCTCCGTCGCTGTCTTCGAGCGCCGAAGCGAGGTCGGCCATTGCTGCGATGGAAGCCAGCCACACCATGTCCACGGGCAGCTCGTTTATACTGTCCATCAGCTCGCGGTAGTAGGGCTCGGCCTCCGCGGCGCGGTCGAGTTCAACGAGCAAAAGCGCGAGGCTGGATTTGGCGGGGGCCAGCTTGGGCCTGGTTGCGAGGATATCGCGCAGCGGTTGTTCGAGCTCGGCCTGTCGTCCCTGGCAGCGCCAGGTGCTGAACACGTGCACCTGGTACTTGAGCGTGGACGTCGAGGCATCCACCTTCAGGCCGTACTCCAGCTCGGACTCGGCCCAACGCAGGGCCTGCTCGAGGTCACCGTCGAGCCCCGCGCGCAGGGCCCGGGCACTGTCGGCACGCCAGCGTGCCCAGGGCTGGGTGGTCCTTCGTGCCAGCTCCTCGATAGTTTCCATCTCGGTTTCGGCTTTCTCGCGGTCGCCCATTTCCACCAAAACGCCGCCGCGGGCCGTACGGCCAACTACTTCCATCATCCAGTCTTCGCTCCGCGTCGCGAGAAGGATGAGCCGTTCGGCGGTGTCCAGTCGCGCGGAGGAGTTGGCCGGGCCCCACAACACCCACAGCCTCGAAGCCAGTGCCTGCACGAGCACCTCTGTGTTTCCCAGTGCCTCGGCTTCGGCCACAGCGGTTTCGCTCAGCTTCCTGCCATCAGGGTCGCCGGCGGCACCCAGCATCAGGGCCAATCGCGATATCACCGTAACCCTGATCTTTGACGAGCGTTGGTCCAGTGCTTCGAGCGCTTCGCGCAGCAGGGCCAGGGCCAGCGGGTTGCCACCCGAAGGGGCTTGCCAGGAGGCGGTGTAGCCGTAGCCCAGGGACGCGCGGGCGAGCGAGAGGGTGTCGCCGTTCTCGCGTGCGGCGGCCACCGTCTCGAGAAAAAGCGCGTCGGCCTTTTCCGATTCGCCCATGAGGCGATAGCATTCGGCCTGGGCCAGTACGAATAAAAGGTTGCCCCTATCGTCGGCGTCGATGGCGGACTGCAGAAAGGATATCGCGTTTTCGTAGGCAGTCGACGCCACGGCTTCGCGTGCCGCCTGCTCCAGGCTCCACAGGAGCTTGTTTCGGTCGGCCAGGCTACCGCTCTCCTTGAACTGGCTGGCGATCTCGGCTGCGCTGACCGGCTCGCCGGCGGTGGTGCGCTCGTAAAGAGTGGTCGCCACCGCCAGGTGTAACTTGCGGCGGAGCTCCTTGTCTATGTCGTCGTAGAAGGCGTCGCGCATTATCGCGTGGGAAAAACTCCAGCCCGGCGACTCCGCTTCGTCGGGCACGACAAGGTCGGCCTCGGTGGCCTTGGCGAGAGCCTCGGCCACCACTACGGGGGCATCGCTGCCCTTCAGCAGCCCCGAGGCCTTGCAGGCCGAGACCAGTATTTCGCGGTTAAACCCCGGGCCAATTACAGCGGCTGTCCTGAGTATCTCGCGATCCAGTTCGCTGCTCCCTCCCATGCGCGACACGAGTATGCGCCGCAGGCTCACCGGGGTCTTGAGGTCCAGGGAGGTTAAGCGATCAACCCTCTGCGCCTGCCCTGATCCGGGCTTGAGCAGTTCGGTAATATAAAGGGGATTGCCGCCGGTGTAGCGGTCGAGCAGTTCCACCTCGGCCGGCTCGGCGTGCCGCCCGGTCAGCGATGAGATCAGAAAGCCAATTTCCTGTTTGCCCAGGCCCCCCAATTGGAGATCCACCAGCGGGTTGGGAAGCACGACTCGCCATGGGCTGTCCGCGGTGCGCGCTCGGCCCACCAGCAGTACCAGCAGTTGGCCGGGGATCTGTGCACGCAGCAGGTGCCGCAGCAGGTAGCCCGATGCGGGGTCGGCTCCGTGGGCATCGTCAATGACCACGAGCAGGGGGGAGTGTTGCAGCAGGTCGGTGAGCAGGTCGGTCACGGCATCGAACAGCGCCTGGCGGGCTTCCGCCGTGGTGGCGGGGGTAGCGCGGGAGGGCTTGGCCGATCCGCCTATCCAGCCAGGGGCGATGAGTTCGATCGGCGAGTCGGGCCCGCGGTGCTTCGCGCCCAGCTCCTCGAGCCCGGGCGGAAGCGAAGAAAGCAGGCGATTCCATACGAGAAAAGGCGGCCCGTTCTGACTTTCCCAGCAGCAGGCGCGCCAGACCTTTATGCCGCGGTCGTTGGCGCCGTTGGCAAAGCGCGCCGCGAGCGAGGTCTTGCCCATACCCGCGGGGCCGACCAGGTAGCCCACGCCGACGCCGTTGTTATTGGCCAGGGTTTCATTGAGTTGCGCCAGCTCCCTGCCGCGGCCCACGAAGACCGTGCCGTTTCCCACCGAAGCGGCTGGAGATTGTATGCTGTTGTAGGCCATCGGTCAGAGCTCTTCGCCCGATTGTACCGCCGAGGCAGGGCTGTTGGTAATAACCACCGGCGCTGGCAGGGAACTGGCGCTCACTATCCAGCGATCAGCTGCACCGACACGCGGCGCAGTTGCCTCGGGCCGTCCAATTCTACCAGCATCAGGGCCTGCCAGGTGCCAAGCAGCAGCTCGCCGTCTACGACCGGCACGGTTTCGGATGGGCCCAGCATAGAGGCGAGGATGTGCGACTGGGCGTTGTTGTCTATGCGGTCGTGCAGCCAGTTGTCGTGCTCGGGCACGGCCGTGTCGAGTGCGCGCAACAGGTCGACTCCGATGTTGGGGTCGTCGTTTTCGTTGACGATGACGGCCGCGGTGGCGCCCAGCACCATCACGTGACACAGCCCGTTCGTTACCTCGCTGTCGCGCACTGCCTGCCGCACCGCACCGGTCAGGTCCAGGCATTCTTTCTCGGCGTTTGTCGAAATGTTGAGTACTACCGCGGGCATGAGCTGCCAGTTTGCGCCGATTGGCGCCCGGGTCCAAGTGGCGCGCGTCAGTCCCCTGTTTCGCCGGTGGCTACGCGCAAAGCCCAGCGGTAGTCGGGCTTGCCGCTGGGCGCCCGCTCCACGGTGTCCACCAGGTGCAGTTCGCGCGGCAGCTTGTAGCCGGCGATGCGGGTGCGACAGTGCTTCTGCAGCGACTCGAGGGTGGGCTCACGATTTTCGCGGGCTTGCACGACCGCGGCCACGCGGTTGCCCCAGCGTTCATCGGGTACGCCCACCACCACGCAGTCAAAAGCGTCGGGGTGCGACTTGATCGCCGCCTCGACTTCCTCGGGGTAGATTTTTTCGCCACCCGAGTTGATCGACACCGAACCTCTACCGAGCAGCGTGATGGTCCCGTCTTCTTCGAGCATGGCCCAGTCGCCGGGCATTGAGTAACGCTGGCCGTCGGCGCCGGTGATGAAGGTCTCGGCCGACTTGGCCGGGTCCTTGTAATACTCCAGCGGGATGTCGCCACTGCGCGCCACCTTGCCGACCTCTCCCGAACCCGCCGTCACCGGCTCGAGCGTTTCGGGGTTGAGCACGGTCGCGTCGCGGCCGGCCTGCACGGTGGGGCCGCCGCCCTTCATGGCGGTATTGCCCTTGGTGATCATGGCCATGCCGTTGTTGCCCGATTCGGACGAGCCGATGCTGTCTATGATTATGAGGTCAGGAAAGCGTTCGAAGAACTCGTCCTTCACCGTGGGCGAAAACACCGCGGCCGTGCTCACCAGCACGAACAGCGACGAACTGTCGTGGCGGGCGACCTCGGGCTGCTCGAGCGCTTCGACCAGCGGGCGGCCCATGGCGTCGCCGGTGATCATTATGGTGTCCACCTTCTGCTCGGCTACCAGTCTCCAGACCTCGGCCGGGTCGAAGCGTGCCATCAGCACCACCTTGCGGCCCAGGAAGGACCCCCCCATGACCGACCATTGCGTGGCCCCGTGCATTAGCGGCGCGATGGGTAGTTGCACCGAGCGGCCGGCGTCGGCCTGGGCGCGCTTGACCATGTCGCCCGGGTGGGTAGCCCGTACGCCGGTCTGCGGGTCGTTGCCGCCGCCCAGTGCGAAGAACACGTCCTCGTGTCGCCACACCACGCCCTTGGGCATTCCCGTGGTGCCGCCGGTGTAAAGAATATAGTGATCGTCGGCCGACCTCGGGCCGAAGTCGCGTTCGGGCGAACCGCTGAGGATGGCCGCTTCGTAGTCCACCGGGGGAGGCGACAGCAGCGCGGTGTTGGCGTCGGATCCGTCGTCGACAACGACCGTGAATCGCAGGTCGGGCAGCGAGTCGAGTACCGCGGCTACCCGGGGCGCAAACTCGCGAGCGAACACAAGTCCCACGAGATCGGCGTTCTTGAACAGGTAGGCCAGCTCGTCTTCGACGTAGCGGTAGTTGATGTTGATCCACACCGCGCGGACCTTGAACACCGCCCACAGTGATTCGACCCACTCCAGCGAGTTGTAGGCGTATATGCCCACGTGGTCGCCGGGCTTCACTCCCTGCGCGATGAGGAAGTGCGCCAGGCGGTTAGCGCGTTTCTCCATCTCGGCGTAGCTGCAACTGCGGCCGTCTACCTGCAGGTAGTCGCTGTCGCCGAAGTGGTCGACTGTGTTCTCAAAAAGATCGGCCAGGTTGAATTGCATGGTTCGTGTTCCCCGGCGCCCGGCGCCGATCAGTAGATTACCTTTTCTTTGACGAGCCGGGAGTACCCGGCCTCGTCCATGCCCAGGGTGTCGACAAACACGCGGTGGTTGTCCTGGCCCATCGCCGGCCCGGGCTTGACCACTACCTGGCTGGCGCTCATCTTTACGTAGCTGCCGTAGATGGTTTCGTTGAAGCCCAGCGGGTGGGTGACCTCGATGAAGGTGTCGCGCGCTTTCCAGTGTGGGTCGGTGAGCAGGTCGCCCACGTTGAGTACCGGGGTGGCGGCTACTCCAGCCGCCTGCAGGCGCTCAACGAGCTCGCGGTCGCCGAAGCCGGCCGTCCAGGCACCCAGCTGTTCGTGCAGCTTGTCTATGTCTTGCAAGCGTCCCGAGCTGCTCTCGTATCGTTCTTCGACGGCCCAGCCGGGGTCGCCCATGGCCCCGGTGAGTGCGCGCCACTCGAGGTCGTCGCTCACGGCGATGGCCACCCAGCGGTCTTCGCCGGAGCAGGGAAACACCCCGTGCGGTGCGGCTGCAGCCGTCGGGTGACGGTTGCCCAGCGGGCCGGCCACGCGGCCGTTGAGCTCAAAGTCCATGTAAGCGGGGGCCACCAACTGCATGGCGGCTTCCTGCTGCGAGTAGTCAACGTGTTGTCCCTCGCCGCTGCTGCGCCGCCAGGCGAGCGCGGCCAGTATGGCGTAGGCGCCCAGTATGCCGTTCATGGGGTCGCAGAAGGCGTTCTCCATGGGCACCGGCGGACCAGCGGCGTAGCCGTTGAGACTGTCCAGGCCGGTGAGGCTCGATAGGCTCATGCCGTAGGTGCGCACGTCCTTGAGTGGGCCGTACTGCCC
>CAUZFM010000090.1:0-8945 GCA_963579235.1 uncultured Binatia bacterium (SeqCode) | reverse complement strand
CTGCGCAGTATTGCCGACGATCCCGCCCTGGGCGAAGCCGTGGGCGGTCTCAAAGACCTGACCCTGGCCGAGCTCGAGCACTGCGTTGAACAGGAAATGGCGCTTACCCTCGATGACCTGTTGCGACGCCGTGTGCGCACTGCGATGTTCGACGCCGAGGCGGCCATGGCTGCTGCGCCCGAGGCCGCTCGTGCCCTGGCGGTGATACTGGGCTGGGACGATGACCGGCGGCAGCGGGAAGTGGACGTTTTTGTCTCGAGAACCCGCGCCCAGATTTTTGCGGCGCGCGACGCCGCGAAATAAAACAGCGGCGCTGAGCTGTGGAGACGAGCTATGACTGAACACGTAGAAGGGCTGGGCAAGCTGGCGGCCGACGCTCCCGGTCTCGAGATAGTGACCGAGGGGGAGCTGCTCCAGGAAACCGGCCGCGACACCTGGATGCGCAGTCTCATGCAGGCACGCGCGAGTGGGCGCGAACCTAGGGCCGGGGCGGTGCTCAGACCCGCCAACACCGCGGAACTCTCGGCAGCCCTGCGCTGGGCCGGGGAGACCGGCACACCGGTGCTGCCCTACGGGCACGGCTCGGGCGTGTGTGGCGGCGTGTTGGCGTCGGCGGGTAGCGTAGTAGTCGACCTGCGGCGCATGGATGCCGTGCTCAATATAGACGACGTTTCGTTGAGGGCGACCGTCCAGGCTGGCATGCGGGGCTCCGATTTTGAGGCTGCTCTCAACGAGCGCGGCCTGACGATGGGACACTGTCCGCAGTCGATTGAGATTTCGAGTGTAGGCGGTTGGTGCGCCACGCGCGCGTCGGGCCAGTTCTCTACCCTGTACGGAAACATCGAGGACATGCTGCTGGGCTGCGAGTTCGTACTGCCCGGCGGCACGGTACTCAGGCTGGCCAGCTCCACCCGTTCGGCCACCGGCCCCGATCTCAAGCACATGTTGATGGGCAGCGAGGGCACACTGGGCATATTCAGCGAGCTCACTTTCCGCGTGCACCCCTTACCCGACTGCAGGCGCGGCCAGGCCTTCACCGTGCCCGATTTTGCCGCTGGTGTGGAATCACTCAGGCTGATAATGCGAGCGGGGTGGCGGCCGGCGGTTACCCGCCTGTACGACGCGGCCGAAGCGGGACGTCATTTTGCCGGCATGGGCGAGGGCCTACCTGCCCTGCTGCTCCTCAGCGAGGGGGCCGAGTCGCTCGTGCAGGCTGAGTCCGCGGCCATAGCCGCCATAGTGGAATCGCAGGGGGGCACGCCGCGCGGTGAAGAGCCGGTTCTCAGCTGGATGGAGCACCGCAACCAGGTACCCACTTTTGACTCCCTGCTCGACCAGGGGCTGGTGGCAGACACTATAGAAGTGGCCATTGCCTGGGACAGGGTTTCGGCCCTCTACGACGATGTGAGTAAAAAGGGCGGGGAGATAGAGGACATGCTTCTCATGTCGGGACACGTTTCGCACTGCTACACCCACGGCGCGAATATTTATTTTACCTTCGTCGCGTCCCAGCCCGATCTCGAGCGTGGCCTGGAGATTTATGACCAGGCCTGGGAAACTACCATGCGGGCAGTTCACGAAGCCGGCGGCACGATCGCCCACCATCACGGCATCGGCCGCGTGAGACGCGGTTGGCTGAGAGCCGAGCTGGGCGAAGGTATAGAGTTGTTGCGTGCCCTCAAGGACTCGTTGGACCCCATGGGTATCATGAACCCGGGCGTGCTGCTGGAGCCTGCCGAATGAAAACCATGCTGCTCGCGCTCGACGTGGGTACCACGCAGGTAAAGGCGATTGCCTATGACGAGAAGGCCACGGTGCTGGCCCGCGCCGTGAGGCCGGTGGCCACCACTTATCCGGGGCCCGGGCTGGTGGAACAGGACGCGGCGCAGGTGCTGGCCGCGTCGGGCGAGGTACTCACGGAGGTGCTGGGCCGGGCGGGCGGCAAAGCCGAGGGAGTAAAAGCCCTGGGCATAGCCAACCAACGCGGCTCGATAGTGGCCTGGGACTCGGTCAGCACGGAGCCCTTGTCGCCGGTTATAAGCTGGCGGGACACGCGCGGGGCTGAGCGTTGCGAGCAGTTGCAGGCGGCTGGGTTTTTCGTGATGCCGGGGATGGCGGCGAGCAAGGCCGAGTGGATCGTGTCCAACATCGCAGCCGCGGCCGGGGCGGCGGCTGCTGGCCGGCTGCGCCTGGGTACGCCCAATTCCTGGTTGGTGGCAGGCCTCTGCGGGGGCTTGCACACCTGCGATCACTCCAACGCTTTTCCCAGCGGCCTGTACGACTTTGCCGACAGTGACTGGAGCGATGCCCTGCTGGTGGAGCTCGGCCTCGAACGCGCCATGTTACCCGAGCTCGTAGACTCCAAGCTGGTGACCGGAGGCCTGCAGGCGGAACTGCTCGGTGCTCCGGTGCCGCTGGGTTGTACTTCGGCCGATCAGCAGGCCTCGTTGTTCGGGCTCGGCTGCCTTGCTGAAGGCAGCGCCAAGTGCACGCTGGGGACCTCCGCTTCGGTCAATCTCAATACCGGGGGCAAACTGCGGCTGGGCGGGCCGGGCACTTTTCCTCTGGTGGCCTGGAGAAATGATGGCGAGTCGACTTACTGTATGGAGGGGCAGGTCCTCACCGCAGGCGAAGCCCTGCGTTGGGCGGCCGCTGCGCTGGGTTTTGACGGTGGCCCGGCGGCCTTGGCAGCGCAGGCCGAAACAGCCGACGATTGCGGGGGCACCTGGATGATCCCTGCCTTCCACGGTCTCGGGACTCCCTGGCAGAATAATGTGCTGGCCCAGCTGGGTGGGCTTTCTCCAGCGGTGGGTCGTGCGCAGCTCGCGCGCGCGGCCCTTGAAGGAGTGGCCCACAGGGTGGCCGATGCTGCCGAGGGGCTGTGGCAAACCCCCGGCGAGCCTCTATCTGTCGAGCCATTACCCCTCGAAATGCTGCGGGTTGATGGTGGGGCCTCCAACAGCGAGCTGTTGCTGCAGATGATCGCTGACTTTACAGGCACGCGGGTCGAGCGCAGCAGTGATTCCGACGGTGGCGCCCGCGGCGTTGCCCTGATGGCAGCCGCCGCGGTGGGCCTCGAGCTGGGCGAGGGCGACCCTGGCGGTGGCTGGTCGTTTGACCGGGCATTTGAACCCGTCCTGACCGAAGAGCGAAGGCTCGAGCAGCGCGCGACCTGGAAGGCTCGCGTGGAGGCCCTGATCGAGGTCAATAGCTGACCGTGCCTATCAGCTTGCTGGTGTTCGACTGTGACGGCGTGCTGTTCGAATCAGGTGACGCCAACATCGGTTTTTATAACGAGGTGCTGCGTCGGGTCGGCGAGCCAGCGATGACATCGGCGCTCGAAGAAAAATGCCACGCGATGTCTTCGCCGCAGTTCTTCGAAGTCTACTTCGCCGATCGTCCCGACATGGCTGCGAGGGTACGCGAGACGGCGATCGCTACCGACTACGAACCGTTCTACTCGTTGATGCATCCCGTCCCGGACTTGCACAACCTGCTCGACGCTTTGCGCGCAGACGGCTACCACACGGCCATGGCCACCAACCGTGGCCGTACGGTGGGCCGTCTGCTCGAGCTGTTTGAGCTCGACAGTCGTTTTGATTTCAGCATCGGTACGCTCGACGTCGAGCTGCCCAAGCCGGCTCCGGACATGCTGCTCAGTTGTCTCGAGCATTTTGCCCTGGGGGCGGGTGAAGCCGTTTACCTGGGCGACCAGGACTGCGACCTCCAGGCGGCCACGGCCGCGGGGCTGCATTTTGTGGGAGTCGGGCCGGTTGTCGCCCACGCGCAGCTGAATATGGGAGCTATCAACGAGCTGCCCGGCCTGCTTAGGCTGCTCAATGAGGCTGGCAGTAGCGCGACCTGATGCAACAATCCGCAACGTTCCGGGTTATCTCGGTCTATAGTTGAACCTGGCCGCCAGTTGGGGGCTCAGTCCCGGCCGTTGATACGGTTGATCAGTTCGCGCAGGCGGCCGTGGCCCGAACGGTTGAAATCGAGTACCAGGCGCGGCAGTCCGGCCAGCTCGGGCTCGTCTGATTCCTGGGCAAAGGCTTCGCGCTGTTCGGGCGGCGAGCCCAGGATGTCGCTGAACTCGCGACCCAGCTCTGTCACCAGGCCCTCGTCGAGTCGCTGTTGCAGGCGCAGCACCAGGCGCCGGCCCACGTAGCGCGACGAGTGGTACACACGGTAGAAACGGTTGATCTCGCGTAGCGCCGCTTCGCTGTCGTCAGTGACGGTGTAGAGGGAGAGGTCTTCTTTTGAAATCAGCCCGCGCCTGAGCAGGTGCTCGCGGATGTACTTGTCCCAACTCTTCCAGTAGGTGCCGCCGGGCACGTCGAGGTAGATCATTGGTACGAGCTGACTCTTGCCGGTCTGTATGAGGGTGAGAGATTCGAAACTTTCGTCGTGGGTTCCGAAGCCACCGGGAAACAACACGATGGCCGATGACTCCTTGAGGAAGAACAGCTTTCGCGTGAAGAAGTACTTGAACTGGGCCAGCTTGGGATCGCCCGCGATAAAGCTGTTGGCCTCGTTCTCAAAAGGCAGCTGTATGTTGACGCCGAAGCTGCGCTCTTTGCCGGCGCCTTCCTGGCAGGCCGCCATGATGCCGGGGCCGGCACCGGTAATGATCATAAAGCCGGCGCGGGCGGCCGCCTCAGAAAAGTTGCGCGCGAGGTGATATTCGCCGTGGTCGGCAGGCGTACGCGCGGATCCGAATGTGGTGATCTTGCGCGTGTCGCTCCAGGGCTGAAAACAGGCCAGCCCACTGCGAATTTCGGCGAAGGCGGCCGTGACCAGTTTTATGTCGGCCATGTCGGCACCGCCCCTGACCATGGCGAGGCATTCTTCGATGATCTCGCGCAGGTAGGCCAGAGATTTACGCTCCACGGGTTCAGGCAGGGCCTGGGCGAGCAGGTCGGTTATGGTGTCGGCGAGGACGCTGTCGCTTTTCTGCCTGGCTGCCAAATTACTTGTGCCCCGCCGATCAGCGGCCCAGCGGGGCGGTTGAGTCCTTGCTCTCTGCCCGCTGGCGTTCCAGCGGGAAACCCTGGGTGATGACAACGCCCGCCGGGTCTTCGAACACTACTTCAACTCCCGCGTCGCGCGCGGCCTGTACCCCCATTCTGCCAAGCACGACCAGCGCCGTCGACCACGCCTCGGCAGTTGCGCCGTCGGCCGCCAATACGGTGGCGATTCGTGGTTCGGTGACAGGGCGCTGCGAGCGGGGGTCAATGATGCTGCCCGCCGGGTCGCCCGCTGGCCTGGAGCGCGAGGTCGACAGCGATCGGCCGTCGAGCAGTACGCTGCCGTGCACGGTAGTGGTATCGAGGGCCGCCACGGCTACCCGCCAGGGCCTGCCCCTGGAGTCGCTGCCGAAAGCCGCCTGGCTTGAACCACCCAGGTTGAGCCAGGCTCCGCGCGCTCCTAGCGATAGCAAAAGGTCAACGGCCTCGTCGAGGGCCAGGCCCTTGCCTATGCCGCCGGCGTCCAGGGCGGAGTTGGCCAGGAGGCTGGCGCGGTCTCCGTTGAGCTCAAGCGCGGAGGCTATCCTGATCTCCGGCCCCGCTGCTGCGGGCGCCACGAGGTCTGGCTGCTCGCGCCAGTAATTAACCAGTGGGCCCACGGCCGGGTCAAAGGCGCCGTCTGTGTCCCCTGACAAGCGCAGCATGCTGGCCAGGGCCGTGGCCAGATCGTGGCCGATGAGCTGCGGGCCTTCACCGGCCCGCTGGTTGAAGCGGTACAGCTGGCCGTCGTTTCTCCAGGTGGTGAGCACGTCGTCCCAGTGGGCAACGAGTTGCTGGGCGCGGTCGGCCAGGTTGGCGGCGGCGGCTTTGTCGGGCGCCGTTACCCTGAGCTCGAGTACGGTGCCCATTACAGGCCACCCCCGCGCGGCTTCAAACAGCAAGACTTCGGGGGAGTGGGCGGCCGGGGTGCCGGCCGAAGAGGCAGCGCAGCCCGAAATGGCTACTATCAGCAGCAGTACGCAGGCGCTGTAAGCGCGCACGCGCTTCACGTATCGCCGTTGTAGTCCGAGGGCGTGTTGAACAGCAACGCCCGGGCTACGAGCAACATTAAGCACAGTATCGTCGTCTCGAGCAGCAGGAAGGAGAACACCTTGGCCCAGGCAAAACCCGGGTGAACAAAACGCACCCCCCAGCCCGCGGCCTCGTTGGCCAGTCCCGCGCCGAAGCTGAGAGCGATTCCCCAGGCCTTGATCTTCAGGGACAACGGCACAAACAGCATCAAGTGGGTAAGGGTGAGCAGCAGTATGCCCATCGCGAATGAGTGAAAGTGCAGCACCTCGAGCAGGGCGAGCATGGGGCGGGGTTGGCGGAAGGTTGCGGGGTCGCCCAGGTAGTAGCTCACCACCGAATCAGGATTCAGCGACATCTTCGAGAAATACAGCGCCGCGTTGCTGGCCCAGAGCAGTGCCGTGTAGATCAGGAAGCACAGCACTATGGTCTTCAGCAGACGGTTACGCGTCCACTCCCCTGTGACTACGAATCTCACGGCGACCTGTAAAACCTACGGCAAGTTGGTCCCGGGAGCCAACAGCACTTGCCAGGTGGCCATGGCCCGGCGTATGCCGCCCTCCACGGCCCTGGCCGAGAGCGTGGCGCCGGTGATGCCGGCGATGGCGCGACCCACGCGCAGGTCGTCGCCGAGGTCCTGGTCGTCAAACTGTTTCAGCCAGCGCGGCGGCGGCAAGTACTCGGTGGGCTCGTGGAAGGCCAGTATGTGGGTGGCCGTCACCTTGCCCGAAGGGGCCAGCACCACGAGAAAGGTCTCGGGCAGGGTGCGGACGTTGTGGGTGTCGAGCAGGGCCCAGCCGGTGACCCGGCCGTCGCGCTGGCCCTCGTAGGCGGTGAGCAGCCTCGAGTCGAAACGCGATTTGGCGAGTTCCTCAAGCCGGGTCTTCTGCTCGCCGGTGATAATGAAACTGCGCGTAATAACCTCGTCGGCATCGGGAAACGCCAGCTCCAGCATTTCGTCGCGGGCGTAGAACACCACCGCGTCGGCCGGCTGTCGCCCCAGCAGGGTCGCCGATATGACCAGGGCCAGCAGCGCCGCCCGCGTCCAGTTGGATCGGGCTTTCATCAGAACACGAAGCCCGTGCCCAGGCGCAGCTCGTCGCCGGGGTCACTGCCCGTCTCGGCGTCGCTGAAGTCCCGCCAGTCGAGTTTTATGACTACGTTGGAGATGGGCTTCCAGGCCACGCCCACTTCGAGCACCTCGCGGTCTGACGAGGGGTCGGCGCTGAAGCCCGCGGGCACGTTGGCGTTGGTGTCCAGGGCTGAGTAGCGCAGCCACGGAGCGAGGTACTGGTCGCTGCCCGGACTGAGCATTGGCATAAGATCGTAAGCGATCTCGGCGTACCAGCCCTCCATGGTGGAGCCTATCGTTTTCTCGTTGGCCGTGCTCAGCACGTCGGCGTCGTCGAGGTCAACGGTCACGCCCAGCGCGCGTAGCTCAAGCCCGTGTGAGCGGTACTGCAGGTGGGCCTCGTACATCTGCATGAAGACGTCGGCTTCAACGTCTGCAGTGACGGGGTTACTGTCCATGTCGGCGGCGATGCGGTCCTGGCCCTGGTCGCCCAGGTAGGCTGATGCACCCAGCAGCAGCTCGGGCGTTGGCTCCCAGTCGAGTCGGCCGACCCAGGAAAAATCGTTCGCGAGTTCCTTTGAGCCTTTCTGTCGTCCGCCGCGAATGTCGCCGGAACTAAAGCCTCTGGAGTCCAGGCTGGTGACCACGTAACTGCGGTAACTCAGGCCCGGCGCCAGTTCGCCGAACAGGCCCAGGCCGTTGGCTCTCCAGGTGCTGGGGATGATAAGGCGCTCGACAATGGGCCGCTGGTTGCCGTGGTAGAAAGGAGGCTCGTGCATTTCGTTGACGAAGCCCACCGGCACCAGTACGAGTCCGGCGCGAACGTTGGCTCGCTGGTTGATGAGGAAGTCGAGGTACGCGAACTCGACCGACACCGAACCGCTTTTACCGGTCGAGGCGTGCTCGTACTCGATCTCGGTGTTGAGCAGGATCTTGTCGCTGAACTTGTATCCGAGATAGGTCACCAGCCGCAGGAAGTCGGCGGTGTCGTCGCCGCCGTCGACGTGGGCGAAGTTGAATTCGCCGTAGCCGGCTATCGACAGCCCGCTCCCAACGCCATAGACCTTTGACGCCGCCGGCCCCATGCCCCACTCGCTTTTGAGCTCGGTGGTTTCGGGGATGACCTGCGCCTCTTTCACGCGCCCGAGCTCTTCGGCGAGCACTTTGATCTGCCGCTCGAGTTCGTCGATGCGCTTGTCCATGGCCTGGTCGGCCCAGGCGTTGCCTGCGCCCGCTGTCATCACGGTGCAGGCCAGGGCGATGGCCCGCAGGCTGGTAGTTCTCATATCAGTTAATTTCCTTTAGCGGCCGGCAGGGACGGCCCTCTTGTTGACTTTGAGAATGATAGTCAAAGTCGGGACGCTGTGTCAAGCCCCGGTAATTGGCAGAAAACCAAGCCATGGCGTTGCTTTAGTGGCGGGGGCGGCCAATGGATGGCGGCATGGATGCAGCGATACTGTTGACCAGGGGCGGCGCTGTTATGTACGTGCTGCTCGTTCTGTCGGTGGTCGCCGGGGCTATCGTTATTTTTAAAGGCTGGCAATTTACCCGCCTGGGTCTGCGCGACTGGGACTTTGTTGAGCCGGGCCTCGAGGCCCTCGGCCAGGACCCGGCAGAGGCCGGCGAGCTGTTTGCGGCCTCAAAGAACCCGGCCGCGCGCGTGCTCGAAGCGGCCTGCGGACAGCGCCTGCAGTTTATTGAGTCCGAGATGTCGCGCAGGGGCAGTGCCCTCATTCGTGAGCTCGAGTCCTGGCTTCGCGCGTTGTCGGGCATCGCCCACCTGAGCCCCTTGCTGGGTCTACTGGGAACCGTGCTGGGAATGATACGCGCTTTCATGG
>CAUZFM010000089.1:0-8951 GCA_963579235.1 uncultured Binatia bacterium (SeqCode) | reverse complement strand
CGCTTCGACTGGAGTACGGGCGAGGACGAGCGTCACACGGCCGTTACGTCCGATGGCTGGAAGCTCGCGCTGTACCGCTATCGCGCCCGTGGCCGCGCCCACCCCTACCCCGTTCTGTGCAGCCACGGGATGGCGGGGAGCCGTTTCATATACGACCTGCATCCCGACTACTCGCTGGCGAGATATCTCAGCGGGCGCGGCTTCGACACCTGGCTGGTCGACTTGCGGGGCCGTGGAGAAAGCTGGCCCGAAGCGGGGCCCGACCGCGCCTTGCAATGGACGTTCGATGACCTGGCCGAGCGCGATCTGCCGGCGGCGGTCGCGCGCGTGTGCGAGATAACCGGCGCGCCGCAAGCGTTCTGGGTAGGCATGGAAATGAGTGGCCAGGCTCTCTACGCAGCAGCTATACAGGGCAAGGCCGGCTTGGTGCGCGGTGCGGTGACCTGTGGCTCACCGGTGCTGACGGATTCCGCGGCCCTGGTGCCCGGCGTGACCGCTGCACCGAGGATGAGCGTTCGAGGGCGCGTGCCGTTTCGCTCGGGCGCGCGCATGGCTGGGCCGATTCTTGCCTACGGCCGCTCGCATGCGCTCGAGAGCAGCTTTCGGTCCTGTAATACCGCCCCGCTGGTTTCCGCTCGTTACTTTCGCAACGGGATTCCCGACGAAGCTGCCAGCCTGGTCGACCAGTTTAAGACCTGGATCGACGAGGGCACCATGCGCAACCTTGACGGCTCGGTGGTGTACTCGGACCGGTTGGAAGAGGTTAAGTTGCCGCTGCTCGTGATGGCGGCGGGGAGTGACCTGCAGCGACCTGCCGAATCGGTTCGCGCGGCGTACGACGCCTTCGGGAGCACGGACAAAACATTTCTGCATGCTGGCGTAAGCGATGGGTTCAGCGTGGACTTCGGACACGACGACCTGCTTGCCGGGTACGCGTCACCAACTGAGATATTTCCCTTGGTCAATGACTGGCTCGCTAACAGGAGCGATTCGTGAGACTGAGTATCCGGGTATTGGTCTGCTACGCCCCGTGGGGACCGCGATAAAAGACAAGGGAGTTCACACGATGCTCGACGCGATTGTAATAGGAGCTGGCATGGCCGGGATCACGGCGGCCAGGGACCTGGCCGCGTCGGGCCTGTCGGTGTGTGTTGTAGAGGCGCGCGACCGGATCGGTGGCCGGGTCTACTCGGTGCGCGATTTCTGTGACGAGCCGGTAGAGGGCGGAGCCGAGTTTATACACGGGGTCGGTGCCGCGACCGGCATCCCCTGGGGATAGAGGCGCTTTCGCACTGCACGGTGGCGGTGAATGATCTTGCCGGGGCGGCGGGGTTCTACACGGACGTGCTGGGCTGTGAACTCGTTCACGAGGAAGAAGACTCCACCCGCAGCTCACACAGCCTGTTTTTCGCGATCGGCGATACCCTTATCGAGTTGGCCGAACCGACCTCCGAGGGCTCGGAACTGGCGCGCCACCTTGAGGCACACGGACCCATAGTCTACGCGTTCACCTTCAGGGTAGCCGATCTGCAGCGGGTGGTTGCCCACGCCCGCGACCACGAGATCGGCGTGATTCAACAGGGCTCGCATACGGTTGAACTCGATCCTGCGGATACTTTCGGCGCGGTATACGGGTTCACCGAGCGTGAGCTTCCGGGCCACCCGGGGTTAGGCGAGGGCGACGCGACATAGCTGGGCGCAGCGACGCCTGCATGACGGGAGGGGAGCAGCTCGCCTTTCGATCAGCCGAGTTCGCCGTTGGCGAGCAGTTCTACCGGGTCCTTCATACGGACCATACCGAGGTAGCCTCCACCGCGGGAGATGCTGTCATGCAGGGCATAGCCGAGAAGCTCCTGCGCCAGCCGCGGGTAGGTTGCCGCGGTGGCGGGAGGTGTTGACAGGTAGTTGTTCTCCTCGGTTCGTAACCAGCCCAGGCAGTAACTCAGGTGTGCACCCCGTCGCGGTTGGTCCGTGGTGTTCGCCCCGCCCCCGTGTATGGTGCCGCCCGAGTAGACGATGGCAGAACCTGCGGGCATTTCCGCGCACGCGACCTGGTCGGCGGTCGGCGCCGGCTGCCCGGCCTGTTCCGCTGGAGAGAGCTGACGGTCGGGCCAGCGGTGACTCCCGGGCACGACATGGGTGGCGCCGTTCTCATGGGTGAAGTCGACGAAGGCTATGACCGACGCGAGCTGCAGTTCGGGGTGCGGGCGGGGCACGTCACTCCAGACGGCCTCGTCTCGGTGCAGCCACTGGTCCTCGGCGCCCGGGCCGCGCTGCAGCAGGTGGCCCAGGTTGAGTTGGTAACGGGCGCAGGATGGCAACAGGGTGCGGTCACAGAGCGCCATCAGCATGGGATGGCACATGACCTCAAGGGCAAATGTGCGTGAGATCCCGGGTACGCCGGTCACCTGTTTCGTGTAGGGGCCATAGAACGCCTTCATGATCGGGTTGAGCATCGCCTCTTCAGGGTCCGCGGCGACGACGGCCGAATCGACCTCGTCGTTGACGCGCCGGATTACATCCGGTGGGAGCAGGTTCTCGATGATCGCCGCGCCGTCGCGCTCAATGGTGGCGTGAATCTTGTCGGGGTCGCCCGCAACGCTGAACCGTTCAATTTTCGCATTCATCAGGGTCTCCTCCTCTTCGAATCGCCGCCGGTCGTGGCAGTTGCCTTGAGTCGGTGTATAGCGGGATAAACCGGGAAAGCGGAAGAAGGAAGTTTAGGGGGAGTTTTTCTCGGCCGGTTTTCGAGGCTTCGCGGTTTCACGCAGAACGAGGCCGGTGGGCCAGGGTGGTCAGGGGCGCAGTGACGAGAGCGACATCAACTCACAATCGGGGTCGGGCGGGACCTCGCCGTGCGTCACCCAGCGCAGCATCGCGAATCCTTCGAGCCGGCCACCGGTATCGACCCAGTTGGCGACTCCCGGGTCGTCGGCCGCGATCACCAGGCGCCAGGTCCCGTCCTCGTTCCGATCTGCCTTGTGATTGTTAGTACAGGGTCTCGCGTAGCGGCTGTCATATGATTCCATCCATGGGTTAACGAGAGTGATTCCCCAGTACCGGAAGTTTCCTTCCGGCGGTCGGATCGTTACCACGAGCGCGTGGCCGTCTTCGAGCGACCACCGGCTGCCCATGTAGTACATTTGCGAATCGCAGTGCGTGTTGATCTCGTTTTCGCCCGCCTTGACGTGGTGCTGGCCGGAGGCCCCCCCAATATTATTCACCCGGGAGCCGAACCCGGACCACATGGAGATGCTGGTCTGCACCACGAACAGGAAAAACTTTGCCGCGGTCGCAAGCTTGTCGGCGAACTCTTCCGGCGTGAGCTCGGGTGGTGGGACCTTTCGCCCTGTGAGCTCGATGCTGAGCTTCGCGGCCTCCTGCTTGCGCAGGTCGGAAAAAGTTTCACGTAACGTTACATGCTGGGTTCCCTTTTCGAGTCGTATCCAGTTCCCTTCGTGTTCATCTGGACTCAGGGTGATCTCGAATTCTCCGTTTTCCGAGATTTCAAAATTATCAAGGTCGTACTGGCCGAGGTTTCCTCCCGCGGCGCCTGAACCCCAATTAAAGATGTCGCTGCCCAGGTTAATCCCGATGTAGATCGCTTCGCCGCGCTTCCCGAATAAGCGATAGGTTTCGTTTTCGTCGATGGTCGCGAAGTATCGGTTGAGGTCGGGATTATCGACGATGAACTTGTGGTAGTCGTCTTCGTTGAGGAAGACTACCGGGTGCAGCGGGTCGTTCTTCTCGACCACCCATTCGAGGGCGATGCTGGCCATGCGCGTGACCCAGCGATAGCCCTCGGCCCAATCGGCGGCCGTGCCCGGTTGTTCGGCGTCGTTGACGAGCCCGATCGCGGTCTGCTGCGCCGCGATCCATTCGTCGAACGCCTTGGCCATGATTTCGGGTGGTTGTTTCATAGGGCAGCAAAACTCTGTGCTTGGAGGTGGCCCGACCGGCAGGCCTCAGACTTCGGAAGGTATATCGAAACGCTCTTGGTACTTATTATGGCGCGCGCGTTCGGTGGCAAGGTCGAGCCCGGTGTCTTCAAAAGTATACTCGTGGACGCCGTGTCTATCTTTTGGTCGCTGCTTCATCCAGGCCTCGATGGCCTGTTCGGCTTCGCCGGTGAGCGGGGAACCACAGCGCTTGTAGATATCGCGAACCGTTCCGATCGGGTCGGCCATGAGGTCCTGGTAACGCACGTCGATGATGCTTTCGGTCGCCAGCGTGCCCGCGTCACGTGCCTGCATGACGCGTTCGGGAAGGTAGGCGTGTCCAAAGGCCAGGCTTTCGACGACCGATTCGTAATGCACGTGGTCACTGCGCATCCACTGCAGACTCGCCATCAGGTTAGAGATTGAGCCCAGGACCCGCAGCGGGTCACGGTGTGTGATTACAACGTGTGCGTCGGGGTAAGTGTCCAGGAGACAGACGAGCTGATTCATATGGGAGGGCGCTTTGAGCACCCAGCGCCGCTTCGGCTGCCGCCACTGTAACAGCTTGAGGAAGCGCCGGTGGTAGCTGTAGGCGGGCTGGGGGTCGAGCCCCGCCTTCCACATGGTGTAGCTGGGGACGTGGAAGAATCCCGTGAACATGTCGCAGGCAAATTCGTGGGCGAAGATGTAGATGCACTCGTTTGGAAGCTCCGCGCCCAGCTCGTGCATTGTTCTCATCGCCGGCAGGACATGGTCCTGCATCCTGACTTCGTTTTCCGCGAGCTCGATTGTCAGGGCGCTGTCTATCTCGGAGGTGGCGACGGCGGCGGCCGGGTACATCATCTCCCATGTGGTGGGGGCTCGATTGTCCGGGTCCCGCCACAGGAGTTCATGAAGGATGCTGGTTCCCGTGCGGGCGATTCCTGTCACGAATACCGGGGCGATGATTTCTTCTTCTTCGATCTCGGGGTGGTCGTGAAAGATCTTCTCGGTGCGGAGACGACTCTCAAGAATTCGCGCGATCTCCGCGCGCGCCAGCAGCCTGCCGACGAGCGTGAGCTGGGCCTCTTCTTCGAGCGAGCGAACAAGCATGGCCAGCCCTTCGCGGAATCCATCGTCTCCAAAATTTTCGAGACCGGTCGCGTCGACCGCGGCCTGGATAGCTTGCCCCTCATCGAGCGGCACCATTGAACGGCCACCGTCGGTCAGTGTCGATGCGAGCCCGTTAACCTGGTCGACCCAAGGTGACCGGGGCGGTGGAGTCCACGCCATGGCGCAGTGTTCTGCAGGAGGGGGCGTGTGTCAACGGACTGTGGCGGGCGCGCGTTGTCTGGATCGTTGACCGAGGCCGGCGAATTCAGCCCGCAGAGTCCACGACCCGGAATACGGGGACGCGGAACTCGCCGCCAGGCAGGTCTACGATCTCTGCCTGCACTCGCTGGCCGATTGCGAGCTGACCTGGCTCGGCGTCAACGAGGCGGGCTGTCAGGCGAAGACCTGCCTGCTCATCGAGTTCGATGAGGCCGACAAGTCCGGGAAGGTCGTCCAGGTAGCCTGGACAGCAGGGGTGCCTGACGACTATGAAGCTGTAGATCGTGCCGCCACCCGAGACGCTTTCGAAGCGTGTCTCGCCGGCGCAGTGACGGCAGCGTTCCAGTGGTGGTTGTATCCAGGTTCGGCACTCCACGCAGCGGCACAGCGCCAGTTCGCCCCTGGTCGTGGCTTCCCAGAACTGCTCGGAGTCCGGGTCCGGGGCGGGTTGAGGCGGGAGCGAGTAGGCGTCGGTACTCATACGTTTTCCCGGGTGTAGACCAGTGCGCTGCCCGCCGGCCCGGCACCGGCAGTGACCAGGGCCAGCCGGGCCTCCGGAACCTGTCTTGGTCCGGCTTCACCGCGTAGCTGCAGCACAGCCTCGTAGTGGTGGTTCATGCCGTGCAGGTAGGCCTCGGCCAGCAATCCGCCGTGGGGATTCACGACCACGTCACCGCCGTAGGTGCCTCGGCCCTCTGCGAAGAAGGTACCGGCTTCTCCGCGCTCGCAGAAGCCGAAGTCCTCGAGCGCCACCATCACGGTATAGGTGAAGCAGTCGTAGATGCACGCCACGTCCATGTCCGCGGGTCGCAGCCCGCAAAGCTCCCAGAGGCGGGGCGCTACCGCCTCGGAGAACATTCGCGTGGTATCGGGCCACTGGTCCCACGAACCCCCGCCGCGACTGGACTCGGCATGGGCGAGTATACGTATGGGGTCGTGGGGCAGGTCACGCGCCCGCTCTTCGGTCGTGAGGACAACAGCCACTGCACCGTCCGCCTCGTAGGCGCAGTCGTAGAGCCGCAGGGGCTCGTGTATCCAGCGGGCCGCGAGATAGCCGTCAAGGGTGAGAGGCTTTTGTGTAAGGGCGTGGGCGTTGGCACAGGCGTGGCGGTTCGCGTTGAGCGCGATCTGGCCGAGGTCCTCGCAGGTGCTCCCGTAAATTTCCTGGTGTCGCCGTGCCCACATCGCCATCCACTGGGGCGGGACCAGGTATCCGTGGGGTGCCTGGAACTGGGACTCACCGGTTGCCTCGATCGTGCGACCGCGGCCGGTACCGAAGCGGTAGCTGGAGCGCCCGTTCATGGCGCGAAAAACGATAGCCGTTTCGCATGAACCCGCCTCGATGGCGGTTGCGGCGTTAGCTACGACCGCCGCTGCCTGGTTGCCGCCGCCGTACACGTCCAGGTTCCAGTGCAGCTCCTCGATGCCGATAGCGTCGGCGAGCTGGTAGCCCATTACCGAGTCGGCTGCCTGGAACGAACACGCACCGTTAACATCTGCCGGCTGGAGGCCCGCGTCGGCGATAGCCTCCCGGGCAGCTTCTGCGGCCTGGGCCAGTACCGTTCGGCCCGAGTTCCTGGTGTAGGCCGATCGACCAATTCCGACGATGGCCGCTTTTCGTGTCACGCCCCGGGCCTCACCCGTGCGCGCTCCAGCTGTCCGGGTAGAACTGCTGGTAGAACTCGCGTAGCAGGCCAATCGGTCCGTCGCCGTCACAGAGTATGGGCTTGGCGAGGTGGCGCTTGTTCTCCCATATGGGAACGTCCTGCGAGTACTGTCGTTCGATCTCGTCGATGAAAGCCTTGGCCACGCTGCGGGTGGCTTCTTCTCCCGCGGGCAGCTCCTTTACGACGAATCGGATGGTGGTCTGGTTGAGTTCGTCATCTATGGGCAGGCCCGTAATCAGGAGAAGCGTGTCGATGATTCCGGAAAAGCGCGTTACCGAGAAGCCTGGCCCGTAGGCGCGGATTTTGACGTCTCCCTTCACCTCTCCGCGCGGGGTCGTGAACGTCAGTTCCTGCGACGCTTCGAGTACGTGGCCGTCGATGCGCGCTTTCATCGGCGGACGTTCGGGCGTGCCGTGAACGTATTGAAAATGAACCGAGTCGACCACGTTTTCGGCCATTTCCTGTGGGTGTGAGCGAACTCGGAATACCCGCGCGTCGGGCTTGGTCCACCCCTCTTCACCCCATTCGGGCACATCGGGAATATTCCAGCCAGGCTCGTCGTCCCGTTCGTGGTGCCAGACAAAAATGAGCCCGTTTTTTTCTACCACCCGCCACGATTTCAGCCTCGCCTTAGGCGGAATATGCTTGGAGTAGGGTATATGGACGCACTTGCCCGATCCGTCGTACTCCCAGGCGTGAAAAGGACAGCGCAGGTTGTTGCCCTCTATCCTGCCGCCGTGGCCGAGATGCGCGCCCAGGTGGGGGCAGAAGGCGTCGATAACGTGGGCCTTCCCGTCCTCGCCGCGGAAGGCGACCATCTCACGTCCAAAACAGTGTAGAGCCTGCAGGCTACCTGGCTCGAGCTCGTCAGACGCCAGTACGCAGAACCAGCCCTCAAGAATTGGTAAAGGTATTCTCTCACTCATTACAGGAACCTGGCAGCTTCAGACGGTAGCAGCATTGGCGTTTACCGGGACTCAACAGCGAGTTTTTATACAACGTTAGTAGCTTGAATAGAAGTTGCGGCGACGGGCCCTATTCAGACGAAGAAAACCTGCTCCATCCACGAACTACGTACGCTACGACCGTTCGGTCCCGGGCTCACCCGGCTAGCGTCCCTTGAACACGGGGTCGCGCTTTTCGATAAAAGCCACCACGCCCTCGCGGGTATCTTCGCTCGCCAGGTTTATCGACTGCGAGGTCGCCTCGGCGTCGAGCGCGTCGGGTAGCCCCTGGTTGAACGCGTTGGACAGCATCTTCTTGGTCATCTGCAGGGCCAACGGTGGGCCGGCGGCCAGGCGATCGGCCCAGTCGTCCACGAAGTCATCGAGCTCGTTGTCGGCCACGACCCGGTTCACCAGGCCCATCTGCTCGGCCTCGCGCGCGCTCAGTATCTCGCCCAGCATCGCCAGCTCCTTGGCCTTGTGCATGCCCACTGCGCGCGGCAGCAGCCAGGTTCCGCCGAAGTCAACCGACAGTCCGCGGCGCACGAAGATCTGCGAGAAGCGCGCGCTTTCGCCTGCCACCACGAGATCGCAGCCCAGCGCGATGTTCATACCGGCACCCACCGCGTCGCCGTTGACCTTGGCTATGGTCGGACGGGTGATCTCGTGCAGCGCGAGCACGGCCGAGTTAACGCTGTCCATCGAGCGCAGGGGATGCAGCCTGGAAAGCTCCTTTCCGAGATCGGCACCGGCGCAGAACGCGTCGCCCTCGCCGGTAAATATGACGACGCGGTCGTCTTCGTTCTGCGATATCTCATGGAAGAGCTGCCTCATCTCCTCCCACATGGAGTAGATGATGGCGTTCTTGCGCTGCGGGCGGTTGAACGAGATCGTCACCACGCCGTTGTCTTTCCGGTTGACCAGGATTTCGTCCACTATCGTTGGCTCCTTGTTGCTCGCGTATCGTTTTTTTTGGTGCTCTCAGCCCATGTGAAAAAATACGGCCTTGTTGCCGTCGAGGTCGCGGAAGTAGCCGCCGTAGAAGCCGGGCATGCGTTGCCCCGGCGCGCCCTCGTCGCTGGCTCCCATGC
>CAUZFM010000088.1:0-9123 GCA_963579235.1 uncultured Binatia bacterium (SeqCode) | reverse complement strand
CAGCGCCGCCAGGAGCGTGGGCCTCGAAGTGCTCGGCTGGCGCGAGGTCCCCTTCGACGAACAGCACTGCGGTAGCACGTCGCTTACGACAAGGCCCGATTTTGCCCAGGTATTCGTGGGTAAGAACGGACTCGAACTCGACGAGGAATCATTCGAGCGCAAGCTCTACACCATGCGCAAAGTGGCCGAGAACAAGGCCGCGGCCGCCGGCGGCGCCTCGGCGAGGGATTTCTACCCCAGCAGCCTGTCCTGCCGCACGCTGGTCTACAAGGGCATGCTGCTCACCAACCAGCTGTCCAGGTTTTACCCCGACCTCGCCCAGGCGGACATGGAGTCGGCCCTGGCGCTGGTACACTCGCGCTTCAGCACCAACACGCTGCCCACTTGGAGCCTGGCGCAACCGTTTCGCTACATGTGCCACAACGGCGAGATCAACACTCTGCGCGGCAACATCAACTGGATGAACGCCCGCGAAAAACAGTTCGAATCGTCGACCTTCGGGCCCGAGCTCGAGCGCCTGCTGCCGATAGTGAAGCCCGGCCAGTCCGACTCGGCTACCTTTGACAACGCACTGGAGCTTCTGTTCCAGACCGGCCGTGAACTGCCCCATGCCGCCATGATGATGGTGCCCGAGGCCTGGGAAAAGCACGACGACATGGACCAGCAACGCCGCGACTTCTACCGCTACCACGGCTGCCTGCTTGAGCCCTGGGACGGACCGGCCTGCATTCCCTTCACCGACGGCCACCGCGTGGGGGCCTTACTCGACCGCAACGGACTGCGTCCTTCGAGATACCTCGTGACCAAGGACGGACTAGTGATCGTCGCTTCCGAAACGGGGGTGATCGACGTACCCCCCGAGAACGTGGAGAGCAAAGGACGCCTGCAACCGGGCCGAATCTTTCTCGTTGACCTCGACGAGCACCGCATCATCGACGACGAGGAAGCCAAGACTGCCATGGCGTCACGCCTGCCCTGGGGAGAATGGCTCGAAAAGAACGTCGTCGAACTCGACGAGCTGCCCGAGCCCGGCGGGCTGCCGGCAACGACCACCGGTAGCGAGCTGAAGACCGCCCAGAAGCTGCACGGCTACACCCGCGAAGAACTCAAGGTGCTGCTGCTGCCCATGGCCAGTGACGGCCAGGAACCGTTGGGCTCGATGGGTACAGACACCCCCCTGGCCGTGCTGTCGAACCAGCCGCAGCTGCTCTATAACTATTTCAAGCAGCTGTTTGCCCAGGTGACCAACCCACCCATAGACCCCATCCGCGAAGAGCTGATCATGTCGCTTGACGCCATGTGCGGGCGCCAGCAGAACCTCTTCGACGAGACCGAGAACCACTGCCGGCAGCTGCACATACCCGCGCCCTGCATCAGTAACGACCAGCTCGCGCGCATACGCGAGATCGACGCCAACGGCATACACAGCACTACCATCGACACCCTGTTTGATGCGTCCGGCGGTGAAGAAGCCCTCGACGAGGCGCTGCAGGCTATCTGCAACCAGGCCTCGGAGGCCGTAAAAAAAGGCTTCGACATCATCATCCTCTCCGACCGCGCGGCCGACGCTGAACGCACGCCAATACCGGCGCTGCTGGCGACCGGCGCCGTCCATCACCACCTCATACGCGAGGGCAGCCGGATGCTGGTCGGGCTGGTAGTAGAGAGCGGTGAAGCCCGCGAGGTCATGCACTTCTGCCTGCTGTCGGGCTACGGCGCGTCGGCCGTAAACCCCTGGCTGGCCATGGATACGCTCAATGCCCTCGCGGGAAAGGGCGCGCTCGATGGAGTGTCGGCCGAACAGGCCGTTGAAAATTACTGCAAGGCTATCGGAAAGGGCCTGCTCAAGACCATGTCGAAGATGGGCATCTCTACGCAGGCCAGCTACCGCGGCGCGCAGATCTTCGAAGCCATAGGCATCGCCCCCGAGGTCATAGAGCGTTGTTTCTTCGGCACCGCCTCTCGCATAGGCGGAATCGGCCTCGATGTAATAGCCGAGGAATCGCGACTGCGCCACGATCACGCCTACGGACAAGCGGTGGGCGACGCCGACGCGCTAGAAACAGGCGGCGAGTACCAATGGCGTCGGCGCGGAGAATACCACCTGTTCAACCCCGAAACCGTGTCGAGGTTGCAGCTGGCGGTACGCTCGGGCGACTACGAGGTATTCGGGCAGTACAGCAAGCTCGTCAACGAGCAGAGCAGCAACCTGTGTACGCTCAGGGGCCTGATGAGTTTCAGGAACAACACCACGCCCGTGCCCATCGACGAAGTTGAAACGGCCACCGAGATCGTCAAGCGATTCAAGACCGGCGCCATGTCCTACGGCTCGATCAGCCGCGAAGCTCACGAAAACCTGGCCATCGCCATGAACCGCATAGGTGGACGTTCCAACACGGGCGAAGGCGGCGAGAACCCCGAGCGCTTCAAGCCCATGGCCAACGGCGACTCGGCCTGCTCGGCCATCAAGCAGGTGGCCTCGGGCAGGTTCGGCGTGACCATCAACTACCTCACCAACGCCAAGGAACTGCAGATAAAGATCGCGCAGGGAGCCAAGCCCGGCGAGGGCGGCCAGTTACCGGGACACAAGGTGGACCGGGAGATAGCCCGCATTCGCTACTCCACGCCGGGGGTAGGCCTGATTTCTCCCCCGCCCCACCACGACATCTATTCCATCGAGGACCTCGCACAGCTCATCCACGACCTGAAAAACTCAAACCCGGCGGCGAGGGTCAGCGTCAAGCTGGTTTCCGAGGTCGGGGTGGGCACGATCGCGGCCGGGGTATCGAAGGCAAAGGCCGACGTGGTGCTCATAAGCGGCCACGACGGCGGTACCGGGGCTTCGCCTCTCAGCTCGATCAAGTACGCCGGTGCGCCCTGGGAACTGGGGCTCGCCGAGACCCAGCAGGTGCTGGTGGACAACGACCTGCGCAGCCGAATCAGGGTTGAGACCGACGGGCAGCTCAAGACCGGGCGCGACGTGGCCGTGGCTGCCATGCTCGGTGCCGACGAGTTTGGATTTGCGACCGCCGCCCTGGTGGCGGAAGGCTGCATCATGATGCGCAAGTGCCATCTCAATACCTGCCCGGTAGGCATCGCCACCCAGGACGAATCGCTGCGCAAAAAATTCTCCGGCACCCCCGAACAAGTGATCAACTTCATGATGTTCGTGGCCGAAGAACTTCGCGAGATAATGGCCGCCATGGGAGTGCGCACCGTGCAGGAGCTCACCGGTCGCGTGGATCTTCTCAACATTTCGGAAGCCGTGGACCACTGGAAGGCGCGCGGGTTGGATCTCGCGCCCATACTTGCCCGCCCGCCGGCCTTACCCGGCGTGGGCATAAGTGGCACGGGCAGCCAGGACCACGGCCTGGAAAAAGCGCTGGACAACAAGATCATCCAGCTGGTGCGCGCAGCCCTGGACGAGGGCAAACCGGTGGCGGTTGACCTGCCGATTGCCAATACCAACCGCACCGTGTGCACCACGCTGAGCCACGAGATAACGAAGAAGTACGGTGAAAAGGGCCTGCCCGACCATACCATCAAGCTCAATTTTACCGGCTCTGCCGGGCAGAGCTTCGGTGCCTTCATGGCCCCCGGAATCACCGCTCATATCCACGGTGACGCCAACGACTACTTCTGCAAGGGAATGTCGGGTGGACAAGTGAGCATAGCCCCGCAGTCCGAGGCCTCCTTCGTGGCCGAGGACAACATAATCATCGGCAACGTGGCTTTCTACGGTGCCACCGCCGGCGAAGTATTCGTGCGCGGGCAGGTAGGCGAACGCTGCTGCGTCCGTAACAGCGGCGTCACGGTCGTGGTCGAAGGCGTAGGTGACCACGGCTGCGAGTACATGACCGGTGGCCGACTGGTGTGCCTCGGCGCCACCGGGCGTAACTTTGCTGCCGGAATGAGCGGTGGGTATGCCTACGTACTCGACGTCGACGGGCGCTTCGCCGAGCGCTGCAACATGGGAATGGTCGAGTTGTTCAAGCTCGATGATCCCGACGAGGCGGCCGAGATCAAGCTACTGGTGCAGCGACACGTGCAGCTCACCGGCAGCGAGCTGGCCGAGTGCCTGCTCGGCGACTGGAACAATACCCTGGCGCGGTTCGTCAAGGTATTTCCCAGCGAGTACCGACGCGTGCTCGAGGAAACCGAAAAGGAGAAAAGCGGCGCCGCCGCCCAGGCCTCGGCCTGAGCAAGCGACAGTGCCGCGGGGCAATCACGGTGAATAAAGCTACGGGCTTCATGGATTTTGAACGGGAGATGCCGACTCGGCGACCCGTCAAAGAACGGCTGGGAGACTACCGCGAACTCGAGGGCAAGCTCGATGCCGACGCGCTCAACCGGCAAGCGGCCCGCTGCATGGACTGCGGCGTACCGTTCTGTCACAACGGCTGTCCGCTGGGCAACACCATTCCCGAGTTCAACGACCTCGTTTACAACCACGAGTGGCGCGACGCCATATCGGTGCTGCACGAGACCAACAACTTCCCGGAGTTTACCGGCCGCGTCTGCCCCGCCCCCTGCGAAGAGAGCTGCGTGCTCAACATCAACCGCGACCCTGTCAACATAAAGCTGATCGAGAAAAACATAATAGACCGCGCCTGGCAGGAAGGCTGGATCACTCCGCTGCCGTCGGCAGTCAAAACCGGCAAAACCATTGCCGTGGTAGGCTCGGGTCCGGCCGGCATGGCAGCTGCCCAGCAATTGGCCCGTGTCGGCCACGACGTGACCCTCTTCGAGCGGGCCGACCGCGTGGGTGGGCTGCTCAGGTACGGGATCCCGGATTTCAAGATGGAAAAGCAGCTCATCGATCGCCGCGTGGAGCAGATGCAGGCCGAGGGAGTGACCATGCGCTGCGGTGTAGACGTGGGTAACGACATAGGTACCGACAAGTTGAAGGCGGATTTTGACGCCGTGGTGCTTTCGCTGGGCTGCACGGTGCCGAGAGACCTCGAAGTCAGCGGACGAGAACTCGAGGGTGTTCACTTCGCCATGGACTTTCTGCCCCAGCAGAACAAGCGCGTAGCCGGCGATACCGTGCCCGAGCAGGAGGCAATTCTCGCCGAGGGCAAGCACGTGATCGTGATAGGTGGTGGCGACACGGGCAGTGACTGCGTGGGAACATCCAACCGCCAGGGAGCCGCCAGCGTCACCCAGTTTGAGATCATGGCCAAGCCCCCGAACCAGCGTACCGAAAGCATGCCCTGGCCCTACTGGCCCATGATCTATCGTAGCTCGAGCAGCCACGAAGAAGGTGCCGAGCGCGATTTTGCTATCAACACCCGTCGCCTGCTGGGCAAGGACGGAAAGGTAGAGGCGATTGAAGCCGTACGCATCGAGTGGAAACCCTCGTCGGACGGGCGCATGCAGATGAGCGAGATCGAGGGCAGCGAATTCACAGTGCCGGCCGGGCTTGTGCTGCTGGCCATGGGTTTCACCGGCCCGAAGACCACGGGCCTGGTCGAGCAACTCGGCGTCGCGCTTGACGCCAGGGGCAACATCGCCGCCGACGACGACTACGCTACAAACGTGCCCGGGGTGTTTGCCTGTGGCGACACGAGGCGCGGCCAGTCGCTGGTGGTGTGGGCGCTGTGGGAAGGACGCGAATGTGCCCGCGGCGTGGACGCCTTCCTGCAGGGCGAAAGTCGCCTGCCGTCTTCACCCGCCCGCCCGGAGACCGGCGGTCGGCCGCTCGCCTAGAGGTACTTCTTCAGCTCGAGGCGACCAATCTGCTCGAGATGGACCTCGTCCGGTCCATCGGCAAGCCTCAGTGTTCGCAGTCCCGCGTAGAGCCTTGCCAGGCTGAAGTCCTGGCAGACACCTGCGCCGCCGTGCATCTGCATGGCGTTGTCGACCACCTTCAGGGCCATGCGCGGGGCGGCGACCTTGATCTGCGCGATCTCGCTACGGGCTTCCTTGTTGCCCACCGTGTCCATCAGCCACGCGGCCTTGAGCGTCAGCAACCGCGACTGCTCTATATCTATACGAGCCTCGGCTATGCGCGCCCTGGTGACTCCCATCTCGGCCAGGTGGCGGCCAAAAGCCTTGCGCTCAAGCGCGCGTAGGCACATTGCGCTGAGCGCCCTCTCGGCGGCACCAACCGTGCGCATGCAGTGGTGAATGCGCCCGGGGCCAAGCCGGCCCTGGGCTATCTCGAAGCCGCGGCCTTCGCCCAGCAGAAGATTAGCCACCGGTACGCGCACGTCCTCGAACTCGATCTCGGCGTGGCCGTGCGGCGCGTCGTCATAACCGAATACACTGAGCATGCGCTTGATGTTTATACCCGGCGCATCGAGAGGGATCAGTATCATCGACTGCTGTTGATGGCGGGCGGCGTCGGGATCGGTCTTGCCCATGAAGATCGAAATCTTCGCACGCGGATCGCCGGCGCCCGATGACCACCACTTGGTACCGTTGATCACGTACTCATCGCCGTCGCGCACTATGGTCGAACAGATGTTGGTGGCGTCCGAGCTGGCGACCGCCGGTTCGGTCATGCAGAACACCGAACGAATCTCGCCCTCAAGCAAAGGAGCCAGCCACTCGGCTTTCTGTTCCTCGTTACCGTAGCGCTCAATGACTTCCATGTTGCCGGTGTCGGGAGCCGAACAGTTGAATGCCTCCGAGGCGAAGTGGCTACGCCCCATCAACTCGGCCAGCGGCGCGTACTCCAGGTTGCTCAGGCCGGCTCCTCGGCCGCTGTCAGGCAGAAAAAGATTCCACAATCCGGCGGTCTTGGCCCTGGCCTTGATCTCTTCGAGCAAAGGGATAACGCACCAGCGACCGCCATCCTCGATCTGTTGCTCCAGCTCTTCCTCGTTGGGGTAGAGGTTCTCCTCTATGAAGGCGCCAACGCGTTCCACGTAGTCCTTGGTCTTCTGCGAATATTCGAAATCCATTGATATTCCCCTGTGCAGGCCCGCCGGGCTTGCCGTGTGTGCTTGCGCGCGTCGTTCGCCGCAGCGCTATGATCGTAGCGTCACTGTTTAACTAGCCGGAGCCGGTGGGTGAGACAACGTGAGGTCCCGCCCGGTAAGCGTCGAACAGTAATTGTAAACGGTCGCTCGGGCCTGCTATCCCGCTGGTGTGCCCAGCTCACAATTGCCACGAAACGTGCTGGTCGTTGGCGCGTCCCTTGCGGGCCTGAAGACCTGCGAGGGCCTGCGCGAGCGCGGCTTTGACGGAAAGCTCACGCTCGTGGGAGCCGAAGCTCATCACCCCTATGACCGCCCGCCGCTTTCCAAGGAACTGCTTGCCGGCCGTTGGGATGCCGACCAAGTGAGCTTGCGCCCCAACGGTCTTGGCGAACTCGAGCTGCAACACTTCCCGGGGGTCAGTGCAGCCGGGCTCGACCTCGCCGAAAGGAAGGTGGTGCTCGAAGACGATCGCCGGCTCAGCTTTGACGCCCTGGTCATAGCCACGGGCGCGCTGCCGCGGCCCCTTCCCGGTCTTGCCGGCAAAGCGCCGGCGGGCCTGCACTACCTGCGCAGCCTCGACGACGCTCTCTGCCTGAGGTCCGCGCTGACCAGCGGCACCCCGCGCGTCGTTATCGCCGGCGCGGGCTTCATCGGCCTGGAGGTCGCCTCGACCTGTCGCGAGCTGGGCCTGGAGGTAACGGTCGTCGAACCGAGACCGTGGCCGATGGCGCGCGCGCTCGACCAGGCCACCGGCCGAACAGCAGCACAACTCCACCGCGACCACGGCGTACAACTGCGCTTGCAGCGGCTGGTGTCCAGCGTGGAGGGAGCAGGCAGGGTAGAAGGTGTCGTTCTCGATGACGGCGAACGACTGGCGGCCGACCTGCTCGTGGCCGGCACCGGTTGCCGGCCAGCCACCGACTGGTTGGAAAAAAGCGGCCTGGCCCTGGAAGACGGCGTAATCTGCGACGAGTTTTGCAGGGCGGCCCCCGCCGTGTACGCCGCCGGCGACGTGGCGCGCTGGCAACACCGAGGCTACGGCGAGTCGATACGGGTGGAGCACTGGACCAACGCAGTCGAGCAGGCGGGCTACGTGGCCGCCACCCTGCTCGAACCCGAGCCACGCGAACCGTTCTCGCCGCTTCCCTTTTTCTGGAGCGACCAGCACGGCGTCAAGATACAGTTCGTCGGCCGCTCGGGCGACGGGGACACGGTGCAGGTAGTTCACGGCGACGAGGCCGAGTACAGGTTTGTTGCCTTGCAGGGATTCCGCGATGGCCCGCTCACCGGTGTGCTTACCTTTGCCCGGCCGCGCTACTCGATGATGTACGGCGAGTGGCTCAAGGAAGGCGTCTCGTTTTCCGAAGCGCTCTCCCGAGCCTCGGCCTGAGAAAGGCCAACGTCGCAGGCCATAAGACCCGGTCAGTTTTTTCTGTTAGGGTCGGTTGTCTTATGGACGACCCCACAGCACCCGAACGAAGCCGTTTCGCCGAACTCGCCGCCGACCGAGCGGAAACCTGGCAGCACTTCCCGAGCAGCGGATTCCCCGCCCACGTGGGATTGATACTGGAAGAAGTACGCAGCGACTACGCCAGGATGCGGCTGCCCTTCGGGCCGGAGTTGACGCAACCTGCCGGCATGCTGCACGGCGGCATGGTCGCCGCCCTGCTGGACACCTGCGTGGTTCCGGCCATAGGCAGCGGCTACGATGAAAGGCCCGTGATGCTCACTATAGACATGAGGACTGATTTCCTGGCACCGATAGTGGGCGACGCGATAGCGGAGGGCTGGGTAGAAAAACGCGGCCGTTCAACAGTATTCTGCCGCGCTTCGGTGCGCAACGAGCAGGGCGAGCTGTGTGCCACCGGGACCCTGGTCTACAAGGTGGGTCGACCGCTGGCAGAGATCACATCTATTCCAGATTGAGTACGCGCGCAGCATTGTCGCGCAGGAAACCAGGCCACACTTCGTCCTTGAGCTGGAGATTCTCGAGCTCAGCAAAAATCCGATCGAGGCTCAGACCCATCGGGAAGTACCCGGCGTAGATAAGCCGATCCGCTCCCCGGGTATTCGCGTAGTCTATCACTTCCTGTGGGTAGTACTTGGGCGCGAACGCACTGGTCGAATAGTACAGGTTGGGGTACTTGAGCATGAGCTTGACGATGAGGTCGGTCCAGGGCTCGCAACCGTGGCGCGC
>CAUZFM010000087.1:0-9243 GCA_963579235.1 uncultured Binatia bacterium (SeqCode) | reverse complement strand
GCAAGGATCGTAGCCAGGACGTTCGAGAGGTGGTAACCATGCTTGAGAAGACCGGGGTAAAGAGATTGCTCTAGGCTACGGCCCGAAATTACTGACATGGACGAACAAGTACGCCCGGATACCGAGGAGCACAACACCGTCGCCGAAGACGAAATCAGCCCGGAACATTCCTCGGCGATGCGGGGTGTGTTCAATTCTATCGCCGCGTTTGTGGCCGACCGGGTGTTCGGCGGAGTGGTTATCCACGAAAGTTCGGTCCGCAAGATAAGGGATCTCGCCAAGCGTGGCACGGTGGTTTACGTCCTTCGCCACCGGTCTCTGATCGATTACTTCCTGGTCAACTACGTCCTTCGTCGAGAAGGGTTGCCCTTACCGGTTTTTGCAAACGGGGTTACTACCACTGTATTCGCGCCTTTTGCCGTGATCCTCCGCAGGCTCCGGGCGGCACTCGGCCGCGTGCTTAACTTGAGGCGTGAGCAGCTCGAGGGGCTTGGCCATGACTACTGCGCGGCCGCGGTCAAGGAGAACAAGCCGGTTCTCATTTTCATGCGTGGCAGACGCGCGCGCGTGTCGTTCAGCTGGGGCAGGCGCGGGCCCACGGGTTCCCGGGTAGGCACTGACTACCTGCGGGAAGTTGTCCACGGCCTGGGCTCGACCGAGCGCTTCGTGGTCCCCCTCGCCTTGTTCCGGGGGCACAGTTTTCGCAAGCGCGAGACCGGTTTATCCGCCGTGATCTACAGCGTTGAAGACGCCCCCAGTGATACCCGAAAACTTTTTGCTTACTGGTGGAACCGCAATGACCTGTTCATCACGGTGGGCATGGAAGTAGCGATGAGCGAGTTCAGCCAGCGTTACAGCGAAGACTCCGAAGAACGCCTGGCTCGTCGACTCTCGCGCGCCGTGCAGATTTTTCTCCAACGCGAGGAGCGAGTCGTACTCGGCCCGGCACTACAATCGCGCAGGCGGGTAAAAGCCACTGTTCTCGAGAACGAAGAGATGGCGGCCGGCATACGAAAAATCGCTGATGAAACCCACGACCCCGTGGGCAAGCTGCGCAAACAGGCTGAAGTCTATTTCGAAGAGATGGCCGCCAATTTTAACGGCATCGCATTCGGCGTTATTGCCTACGTCTTTCAAAAACTATGGCGACGAATGTTCTCGGGGCTCGAAACGATCAACTTTGAGCAGGTCGTCGACAAGGTACGGCACCATCCCGTGGTCCTCGTTCCCTGCCACCGCAGCCACTTTGACTACCTGGTCATCACCTACCTTTTTCATCTCAACTTCGTCAGCCCACCGCATATATTCGCTGGGGCCAACATGGCGTTCTGGCCTATGGGGCCGATATTTCGTGCGGCAGGTGCTTACTTTGTCAGGCGTAGTTTCCGCGAGGACGAACTCTACAAGCTGGTCTTTCAGCAATACCTTTCTTACCTGATCAAGGAAGGCTACACCCAGGAGTTCTTCATAGAAGGTGGGCGCAGCCGTACTGGTAAAATGATGACGCCCAAGCTGGGCATGTTGTCGGCGATAGTCAGTTCTTTCGTCGGCGGGGTGCGAAGTGACCTGTTCCTGGTTCCCGTGTCGATACACTACGGCCGGGTGGTAGAAGAGGCCGCTTACCAACACGAACTACTCGGCGGTGAGAAGGAAACCGAGAGCATTGGCGCGTTGTTGAAAGCCCGGCGGTTTCTCAAGCAGAAATACGGCGCCGTCTATGCGTCCTTCGGTGAACCCATTTCCCTGGCTGACGCCTTAGGCGACAACAGGGGCCGTTTCAGCGAGGGCTCGGGTGTGCCCGAAGTAGAAGAGGAGCTCCGCCGCTTTGTTCAGAAGCTTGGCTTCCGCATCCTCCGTGGGGTCAACGACGTGTCGGTGGCCGGCGCGACGTCTATTTCCTGTACCGTACTGCTCGGCGCAACCCACGCTGGCATGCGCTACGAAGATTTCAGGCAGCAAGCCAATGCGCTGGCGAGGCTCATACGGCAACAAGACATCCCGTTTACCTCTTCGCTCGAACGCAACCTGGGAGATTTCCGCGAAAGCGTTTCCTTCCTGGAAAGCAACGACCTCGTGGAGGTGATCGACAAGGGGCACGCGGAGGCACTGGTGGTCAAGCAGGGCCGGCGCGTAGCGATGGATTTTTATAAGAACAACCTCATCCACGCATTCCTCGTTCCGTCGCTCGTCACCTCGATTCTTGCGACCGGGTGCAGGGAAGAAGAACTCACAGACAAGGTCTGGTGGTGGCTTGAGTTGTTTCGTTTTGAGTTCGCGTTGCCGGAGCGAGGGGAGATTTCCCGCGTGGTGGGTGACGTGCTGGCTTACTACCGCGAGGAAGGGGCTGTAGTCGACACCAGCTTGCAGGCCGGCCACCCCCTGTCCCTGGCCACGAGAAACGTGCTGGAGTGCTTCAAGGAAGGCTACCGCCACGTGGCCATGGCGCTCAGGGATGACCTGGACGAAGATGGGGTGCAGGAAAAAATTCTGCTAGAGCAGATGCGAACCACCTATCGCACCGGTATGCTGGTAGGAGAAACCCAGCGAATGGAGGGTGGCTCAGCGGTTACTTTTGCAAACGCCTTGAGGCGATACGAAGAGATGGGGTTTGTGAGCCGCGAGCACCGGGGCCGCGGGGGACGAGAAATCTGGATGCAGCGAGGCGACAACTACGACGCTTTGCAGGAATTAGCGGTCAAACTCGGTCGATCTCTGGAAGAAGCAGGGGTAGTCTCATGAAGGCAGGAATCTGACTTGAACAGTCTTGAAGACAGCGACCTCAGGGAACAGCTCAAGAGCGCTATGAAAGCCGGCGAAGCGCTGCGCCTGCAGGTAATTCGCAGCTTGTTGACGGGGCTGAAAAACCGCTCGATCGAGAAGAAGGGCGAGCCGCTTGACGACAAGGAACGGCTTGCCGTGGCCAGGCGCGAGGCCAAGCAAGCGGCCGAATCACTTGTGTTCGCTGAAAGATCGGGAAGGGAAGACACCATAGCCAAGGCCAGGGATTTACTGGCTGTGTGCAACGAGTTCCTGCCTTCGCAGATGAACGAGACCGAGCTCACCGAGGCTGTGCGCGGGATAATTTCGGAAGGCGACGCATCTTCCCTCGGAGACGTAATGAAAGCACTTGGTGCTCGCTACGCAGGCCGCTACGACGGCAAGGCGGCCAGTGCGATTGCGCGTGAACTACTTTAACATGCGCGTTGACAGGTGGTTTTTCTACTGTTATTGGGCTCGACGTGGCTGACGAACTTCCCATTATCAAGGTGATCAAGGCTGAGCTCGTAGAGCTCAAGCATGAACTGGCTGTAGATCTTCCACAGCAGATCGAAACTGCGCGTGACCATGGCGATCTCAGTGAAAATGCCGAGTTCCACGCAGCCAAGGAGCGACAAGGTCTTGTTCACGCGCGGGTGGGCATGCTCACGGCTCGGCTGAGCGAGCTATCCCGTTACGACCTCTCTTCGGTCCCCGTTGGTAAAGTGGGCTATGGCAGCCGGGTGACAGTGGCCGACGTCGACAGTGGTGACGAACGGTTCTACGAGCTGGTTTTCCCCGAGGAAACGGCCCCAGAGAAAGGCCGCATATCGCTGCAGTCCCCTGTTGGACAGGCCTTGTTGCACAAGCAAGTCGGAGACGAGGCCGTCGTGCGGTCGCCGTCGGGTAAGCGCACTTATGAGATCCTCGAGTTACTCACTGTTCACGACCGCAAGGCGGATTGAATCGCTCCAGGGGCCGCCGGCGCTTGTCGCGGGTGCAAGAAGCTGGACTGAACGGCCCAAAACACCATTAAATCGAGATTGACGGCCGGTTGGCGCTTCTTGCGCGCCCGGGGGCGTCGTGTTACATAATGTGGGCTGGGCAGGGGTCGGATACGTGGTGGGGTAGGCTCCAGGGCCTGCCTTTTTTTGTGCGCCGCAAAAGTGGTTGCGCAGGCAGAAGTCCCCGGGATGGCTTGATCGGTTGGGCGAAAGCCTCGCTTGCGGAAAGAAAAGTTGGAAAGTTCTACAGCTACTACCAGAGATAAGATTTGTTCCCTTGCGGGTCCGTTGGCGTCTGAAAGGGGGCTGGAGGTTCTCGATGTTGATTTCAGCGGCGAGGCCGGCAGTAGGACCGTGCGCATTTACCTGGACTCAGCGGAAGAAAATGGTGGGGTTGCGATCGAAGATTGTGCGGCTGTGAGCCGGGCGCTTTCCGACCTGCTAGACGTCAACGACGATGTTATCAGGGGGCATTTCATGCTCGAGGTTTCTTCGCCCGGCCTCAATCGGCCGTTGCGCCTGCCCTCTCATTTTCGGCGGGTTGTTGGCGAGCGAGTAAGGATCACCCTGACAGTGCAGGGCGACGGCAGGCGACGGGTCAAGGGCTCGCTCGAGCGAGCGGACGACAAGGTGATAGTCGTCGTAGAGGACAAGGGTTCACGCCGGGAAATTTCGTACAAGGACATCACCCGGGCCAACCTGGAGTACTGCTTTGATCAAGCGGGAGCTACAGAGGCCTGAGTTTGGAGAGCGGCTCGGGCACGTGCCCTTGGGGAAGACAAAATGGAATTCGACATAAAGCACGCGATTGACCAGATCAGCAAAGAAAAAGGTATAGACCGCGCCCTCATCATCGAGGCTGTCGAAGAGGCCATGAAATCGGCTGCTCACAAGACCTATGGCGCCGAGCTCAACATTGACGCCAAATACAACCCGGAGAGCGGCTCGGTCGATATGTACCGGGTGCACACGGTAGTTGAAGAAGTGGCGGATCCCCACAATGAAATTTCGCTGGAGTACGCGCGTTCGGACATTGATCAGGAAGCCGAAGTCGGCGACGAGCTGATGGAAGAGATCGATTCTGCGCCCCTGGGCAGGATCGCTGCCCAGGCGGCTAAGCAGAATATCGTCCAGAAGGTGCGGGACTACGAGCGTTCGATCATATACAGCGAGTTCAAAGAGCAGGAAGGGTCGGTCATATCGGGGGTCGTGCTGCGGTTCGAGAGACGCAACCTCGTTGTCCAACTCCGCCCCAACGTGGAAGCAATACTACCCGAGAGAGAGCAGATTCCAAGGGAGCGTTACCGGCAGCAGGAGCGGGTTCGCGCCGTCATCAAGGAAGTCAACGACACGCTGCGCGGCACACAGATCGTTCTATCGCGTACCGCACCGGAGCTCGTCGCGAAGCTGTTTGAACAGGAAGTCCCGGAAGTCTACGAAGGCATCGTCGAGATCAAGGACGTGGTTCGTGAGCCAGGTGGGCGCGCCAAGATTTCGGTGGTCTCTAAAGACAGCGACGTAGACCCCGTTGGTGCCTGCGTGGGCATGCGCGGCAACCGCGTGCAGGCGGTGGTTCAGGAGCTGCGGGGAGAACGAATCGACATCGTCCCCTGGACCCCCGACGAAACCGAGTTTGTCTGTCGTGCCCTTTCGCCGGCCAAGGTCTCACGCATTGTCATAGACGAAGAAGCTCACGCTATGGAGGTGGTCGTTCCCGACGCGGAACTCGCCCTGGCCATCGGTCGCAAGGGCCAGAACATTCGCCTCGCCGCGCGCCTGTCGGGCTGGAAGCTGGATGTACTCGGTGACGCGGATTACGAGCGGCGCTTGAGGGAATCGAGGCTTTCCCTGCAAGGAGTAGACGGACTCGGCGAATTGCAGGCGGAGATTCTGTTGGCCGACGGCTACAAGTCCGCTGCGGAGCTTTCCACCAGCTCGACGGCGGACCTTGCCGCTGCGCTCAGTATAGAAGAGGACGCCGCCGCGGGTTTCCTCGCCAGCGCGGCGATTGCAGCCGAAGAGCAGCGTCGGACGAGCATGGTAAGGCGCGTGGCGGCCGCGATCAGCGACGCGGTGGAAGCCGTCAACGACGCCGAGAAGGCCCGGCTCGCCGAAGAAGAGCGCGCGGCCGCCGAAGAATCGGCGGAGGGCGAATCTGCCGATAGCGAGTCTGCCGGTACGGAAGACGCCGCGAAAGAAAAAGCGAGCGATGGCGAATCTGCCAAGGGAGTAACCTCCTAGTGCGCATACGGAGCCATACCCCGCAACGTACCTGCGTAGGTTGTGGCGAGCGCGATGCTCCGGGGGAGATGCTGCGCTTCGGACAGGACGGCGCGGGCGGGCTGGCCATCGTGGCGGCCCCGATTAGCGGACGAACGGCATACCTGCACCGCACGCTCGAGTGCCGGGCCGGGTTGGTCAAGCGCCGTACGGTAAATCGATCGTTGCGCACGGGTGTGGCCGCGGTTCAAAAATCCCGTTTCGTGCGGGATCTCGAGGCGACGCTGGAAAACGGCGCGCCAGGGGAGGAGCTTTGCTGATGGCCAAGCGACGCATCAGTCAGTACGCAAAAGAATGGGGCGTAAAGTCGAAGGCCGTGATCGAGCGGCTGGAGAAAATGGGAGTGAAGGGCAAACGCGCCCAGAGCGGTATCGAGGAATCGGAAGCCGAGCGGGTTCGACATGAAATGGGCCTCGACGCGCAAGACGTCGCCGAGGTGGTGGGCGAGACCACGGAACTGGTTGTCGAGGTAAAGGAAGACGGTGGCGGTGGCCGGGTGACGGCGCTTGATACCGTGACCCGCAAGCGGCTCAGGGGTGGATCGGTACTCAGGCGGACACGCCGCAAGCGCCTGGCAGAAGGCGATGCTGAGGCTGCCGCGCCCGCTTTCTCGGTGGTTTCCAGCGCTCGTGCGGTGACAGCGACTATGGACACCGATGCGGGCGCTATGGCGGTGGCTTTCGCCAATGAACCCTTTGCAGAAGCCCATTGCGCTCTCTCTGTCGTCCCCTCGTTGCAGCGGGAACCCGCAGTATTGGCCCCGGCTGGGTTGCCCTTGCTCGATCCCGAAACGACGGCTGATTTATCGGAAAACGGCCAGGGGCAAGGAGAGACTGCCGAGCGCGGTATCGAGGCTGACGGTCGACTTGTCAGCCAGGAAGTATCCGGTGCCGGCACTGCCCTCATAGCCGGTGGTGAGACAGCGGAAGAAGAAGCCGAGGAGCACGCAGGCAGGGCCAAGCAGGAGGTCAGCGACGATGATCGTGACGCGATCGCGGAAGAACTTCTCAAGGCTGCCGAAAAGAAACCCGAATCCAGCGAAGAATCTCCAAAAGACCGCAAGAGCGGAGGCTCTATCAGCGGCCCCCGGATACTGGGGCGCATAGATCTTTCCGCTCTCAAGAAGCCGAAGGTCGCCACAGTCTCAGAAAAAGAGACCACGACCGACAAGCCCGCCGACGCGGACGGTAAGACACGCAAACGCAAGAGGCGGGTCGTAAAGAAAGAAGAGCTTTTTGACGCATTCGAGCGGTCATACCAGGCGCGGCCTCGTAAGAAACGGGCTATGCCGGGTCAGAAGCTTCAGAAAACCGAGCTGACAATTCCCAAGGCAGCCAAGCGTGTCGTGCGGATTCACGACGTAATCACTCCCGCTGAGCTGGCGAGGGCGATCGGAGTCAAGTCTCGCGAAGTACTTGGCAAGCTCATGGGCCAGGGTGTGATGACCAGCTTGAACGATTCGATGGATTTCGACACCGTCTGCCTGATAGCCGAAGAGTTCGGCTATACAGTTGAGAACACCTCCCTCGATGTCGACCAGCTGCTCAAGAACGACAACGAAGTGGAGGGCTCCGAAGAGGAGGGCGTCGCACGGCCGCCGGTTGTGACAGTCATGGGCCACGTCGACCACGGCAAGACCTCACTTCTGGACGTCATCCGTGACTCGAGGGTCGTCGAAGGAGAGGCCGGGGGTATTACCCAGCATATCGGTGCGTACACAGTGGGTAGTGGAGACCAGGCTATCTGTTTTCTCGATACCCCGGGCCACGCGGCATTTACTTCCATGCGGGCGAGGGGAGCGAGCGTTACAGACATCGTGGTCCTGGTCGTCGCGGCCGATGACGGTGTTATGCCCCAGACCCTCGAAGCTGTTAACCACGCAAAGGCAGCCGAGATACCGGTGGTGGTAGCGGTCAACAAGATGGACAAGCCTGACGCTAACCCCGACAGGGTAAAGCAGCAGCTGTCCGAACACGGGTTGCAGCCCGAAGACTGGGGCGGGGATACTCTTTTCGTCCCGGTGTCGGCGATCAAGCGCACTGGCATCGATGAACTGCTCGAGGTTCTGCGTCTTCAGTCCGAGATCCTGGAGCTCAAAGCCATCCCTGATGGCGGGGCCCGGGGCGTGGTCATCGAGGCGCGGTTGGACAAAGGCCGTGGACCGGTGGCAACGGTACTCGTGCAGCGGGGCGTGCTGAAGCACGGAGACTACTTCGTGAGTGGCGACATTACCGGTCGCGTGCGAGCGATGACCGACTACGCAGGCAAGAAATCCAAGGCTGCGGGTCCTTCGACGCCGGTTGAAATCATCGGCCTGGACGGCGTTCCCGAAGCCGGCGACAGCTTTGTCGTGGTGGACGACTCCTCGCGCGCAGACCAGGTAGCCGAACACAGAAAAGCAGTCACGAGAAAAGCGCAGCTGACTTCTTCGACGCGGCTTTCACTGGAAGATTTTCAGAAACAAGTTTCAACCGGTGACGTGGCAGAATTCAAGGTCGTGGTTAAGGCCGACGTGAAAGGTTCGGCCGAAGCCCTGTCCGCGGCTCTCGAGCAGATCGGAACAGACGAGGTCACCTTGTCAGTCATCCACAACGGGGTTGGTGCCATCAACGAGTCAGACGTTCAGCTGGCCCTTGCATCTGGTGCCGTGGTGATCGGTTTTCACGTGAGGCCCGAGGGCAAGGCCCGCACTCTGGCAGAGCGCGAAGGCGTTGACCTGAGGCTCCACGAGGTGATTTATGAGGCTCTCGACGAGGTAAAACTCGCTATGGAAGGTCTCCTTGCGCCCGACATCAAGGAAATATCGCAGGGCCGCGGCGAGGTGCGAGACACCTTCGGAGTGCCAGGGGGAACGATCATTGCCGGCAGTTATGTCACCGAGGGCAAGGTCAAGCGCGGAGCTCATTGCAGGCTTGTCAGGGATGGGGTCGTGACTTACACCGGCACCATATCAAGCTTGAGGCGTTTCAAGGAGGATGTGCGTGAAGTGCAGTCCAGCTACGAGTGCGGTATCGGGCTCGACAAGTTCAATGACATCAAGGTCGGCGATGTTGTCGAAACCTTTGAACTCGAAGAGGTCCGTCGTACCCTGGACACGCCTTACGGGGGTAAACCGGCTGGCTCGGCAGGCGCCTGAGCCAGAATAAACGGAGCATTGGGGTGGTCGTGGGCGTTCTCAGCCTGGTGATGTACCTGCCCGGTA
>CAUZFM010000086.1:0-9376 GCA_963579235.1 uncultured Binatia bacterium (SeqCode) | reverse complement strand
AGTTCGCGCACGTGCTGGCGCAGTTCGTCCTCGCCGGCCTGCGTACCCTCGGCCGGGGTCACCAGCGCCGTTATGGCCTGGCCCCACTTCTCGTCGGGCAGGCCGACCACTGCCGCGTCTTCTACCGCGGGGTGACGCTTGAGCACTTCTTCGAGCTCCTCGGGGTAAACTTTTTCGCCGCCGGTGTTGATGCACTGCGAGCCTCGTCCGAGCAGCACCAGGGTGCCGTCTTTGGCCACGGTGGCGTAGTCGCCGGGCATGGAGTAGCGCACGCCGTTTATCACGGGGAAGGTCTGCGCGCTTTTTTCCGGGTCCTTGTAGTAGCCGGCCGGAATGGGGCCGGAGCGTGCCACCCGTCCGCGCTCGCCCGAGCCCGGCACGACCTCGCGACCGTCGTCGGTGAACACCTTCACGTTGTCTCCCACGGCAAAACGAGCCGTCTCGGTTTTCGTTTCGGCGGTCTGCACCGAGGTGCCCATGCCGGTGGCCTCCGACGCGCCCAGGGCGTCGACCAGGGCCATGCCCGGGTGGTGGTCGAGTAGTTTCTCCTTGGTTTCGGGTGTCCACATGACCCCCGAGGACACCATCATCACCAGGCTCGACAGGTCGTAGGCTTTTTTACCGCCCGCCTCTGACTGGCCAGCGCGTTCTTCGAGCGCTGCGAGCATCGGCCGTGCGAATACGTCGCCCACCATCGATATCACCTGTACGCGGTCGCGTTCGACCGAGCTCCACAACTCCTGTGCGTCAAAGCTGCGCGAGGGCAGGGTCACCACGCAGCCACCGCCCATGAGCACGTTGATGGCGGTGAACAAGCCGGTGCCGTGCATCAGCGGGCAAGCGGGCAGCAGGAACACGGTGTCGCCGTCACCCACGCGTGACAGGTGCTCGTCGAGGTCGGCGGGCTTGTTGGCGCCGGTCACCAGTTCTCCGCCGCCACCGAGCGTGCCCCACAGGGCGGCTTGCGGCCACATCACCGCCTTGGGCATGCCCGTGGTGCCACCGGTGTAAAGAAACACCATGTCCTCGCCGCTGCGTTCTATGTCCAACGGCGAGTCGTCGCCCGACAGTGCGTCGTCCCAACTCGTCGCGAAGCCCGCGAGCGAATTTTCGTCGGCCACCTGTACGAGCGTGGTCAACGACTGGTTGCTCTCCACCAGCGCCGCGACGCTGTCGGTGAAACAGCCTTCAAATATGACCGCCACGGAGTCGGAGTTCTCCAGTATGTAGGCCAGCTCCTCGGCCCGGTAACGGTAGTTGACGTTGACCGGCACCAGCCGGGCCTTGAAGGCCGCGGCCAGGGTGATCATCCACTCGGGCCGGTTGTAGGCGTAAATGGCCAGCTTGTCGCCGGCCACTGCTCCACGGTCGAGCAGGAAGCGTGCGAGCGCGTTCGAGCGGCGGTCAAATTCGGCCCAGGAGATCGCCCGGCCGTCGTGCATCAAGGCGGGCCGCTCGGGCACAACGCGAGCGACGCCCTCCCATACGTTGGCAAAGTTCCAGTGTTGATTCGAGGCGGCGAGGTCGTTCATGAAGTACTCCTTACAGCCGAGGTGTTAACACGAGGGCCGCTGTTGCTGCAAAGCCCGCGGTCCCCGAAGCCCCCGCGGAGGCTGGCTTCAGCAGGGCGTAGCGGGCAATTATGCGCGGGCGATCGGGTGCGACCCGCACCATTGGAGAAGCATTGTATGGATCTTGGTTTTTCAACTGAACACGAAAAGTTTCGCAAAGAACTGCGCACGTGGCTCAGCGATAACCTGGAGCAGACCTGGAGTGAGTCCCTGCGCGATCGCGATAACGACGAGCACGCGCTCATCGAAGTACGTCGCCAGTGGCAGCGGCGCATGTACCAGGGGGGATATCTTGGCATGCGCTGGCCCGCCGAGTGGGGAGGCCGCGGTGCCACCGAGGTTGAAGAGGCCATACTCGGGCAGGAAATAGCGCTGGCCGACGCGCCGCCTATCCTCAACGCGCTGGGGTTGGGCCTGTGTGCGCCCGCGCTCATACACCACGGAAGCGAAGAACAGCGCCGCCGCTTCATTCCACCGATGCTCAACGCCGACGAAATCTGGTGCCAGGGCTTCAGCGAACCGGGAGCGGGCAGTGACCTTGCTTCGCTCAGGCTGAAGGCCGAGATCGATGGCGATTTTTTCGTGCTCAACGGCCAGAAGTGCTGGACGACTTACGGACCATGGAGTGACTGGATCTTCGTGCTTGCCCGCAGTGATGCCGAGGATCGATACGGTGGCATTTCGTTCATGCTCGTCGACCTCCGCAACACCGAGGGTGTTGAAGTACGACCGCTCAAGCAGATAACCGGCGAGAGCGAATTCGGCGAGGTGTTTTTCGACAACGCGCGCGTGCCGCGTTCGCAACTCGTGGGCGAAACAGGCCAGGGCTGGAAGATCGCCATGACAGTGCTCGGATACGAAAGGGGAGGCGCGACCCTGGGCCCGGCCACCGAGCTGGGCACCGACCTCTTTGCCCTGCTTCGCACCTGCCGCGAGCTTGGCATCACCGACACGGCCAGTCGCGCTAAACTCGGACTGCTGGTTGCCGAGTGGCAGGTATTAATGGCCAACAGCTACCGCACCCTCGCAGGCCTGAGCGAGGGTAACGCTCCCGGTCCCGAATCGTCGATACAGAAACTGGTATGGAGCGAACTCGACCAGCGCTTGCGCGCTACGGCCATCGAGCTGCTGGGACCCGGCGCGCAGTTGTCGCGCCACGATCCGTCGGCGCGCGCCGATGTCGACTGGCCGCGCAACTACCTGTGGGCCAGGGCCGAGACGATCTTTTCGGGCAGCTCGGAGATACAGCGAAACATCATTGCCAAGCGCGTGCTCGGTCTGCCCCAGGGCTGAAGGCTGTCGGCAGAGAACCGGCAGAGAGAAAGAAAACATGAGATTCGATATTTCAGAGGACCAACAGCTACTGCGCGACGCGACCCGCGACTTTATCGCCGGTGAGTGTCCCATGGAAGCAGCACGGCAGCTGGCCGAGGAGAGCGACGAAGGCTACTCGGCCGACCACTGGGCCAAGCTGGCCGAGCTCGGCTACCTCGGCCTGGTTGCCGGCGAGCAGGCCGGGGGCCAGGGCATGGGCGCCGTCGAGCTGGTCATCGTGGCCGAGGAAATGGGCCGCGCGTGTTTTCCCGGCCCCTACCTCGACGTCGTCGTGGCGGCGCGCGCGCTCGAGCTGGCCGAGCGTGACTCGGTGGTGGCCGACATCGTGTCTGGAAAGTTGATCGTGGTGCTCGCCACGCGCGACACCGTGTGGCCGGGCGAGAGCGGCGGCGCGACCTTCGCCGACGGCAGGGTCACCGGCAGCAAGGCCTTCGTGCCCTTTGCCGCCTCGGCCGACAAGCTGCTGGTCACGACCGACAAGGGGCTGGCGTTGGTCGACGGGCCGTTCCAGCTGGACGCCATGACGACCATGGACGAGGCAACACGTTTTGCCCGCGTGAATTTCGACAACACGGCTGAGCTGCTGGGAGACAACGCGCTGGTAGACAAAGCCAACGAGCTGGCCGCCATAGGGTCGGCGGCGATGGCGCTGGGCGTGTGCCAGGTCACTCTCGAGATGACGGTGGAATACACCCGCGAGCGCGAGGCTTTCGGCCGCCCCATCGCTGCGTTCCAGGCATTGCAGCACCGCATGGCCGACATGCTGTTGCGAGCGGAGGGTTCACGGTCGCTGGTTTACCGGGCGGCCTGGGCGCTTGACGCCGGCCAGTCGGAGGCCGCGCTCATGCTGGGCAGCGCCAAGGCCTGGGCTGCGGAGTCGGCGCTGGCCAACTCGCGCGAGTGCCTGCAGATGCACGGTGGCAACGGCTTCACCTGGGAGTATTCTGTGCACCGCTATCTCAAGCTGGCCGGTACGCTCGACCAGTTTAACGGCGCGCGCGACGAGATGCTCGAGAGCGCGTTGCTGGCAGCCGAGGAGCTGGCCTCGGAAAACGCGGCTGGCAAAGCCGCGGCTGGCTGACCCCGGGCAACGGAGCACTGGCGTGACGAAGAAAACCAAAAAAGCCGCAGCTGCTAAGAAACGCGGCCCCAGTAAACCACCTCCGTTGGTAATCGGCCCCTTCGAAGGATTTCCGGTCGACACGCTGCGTTTTCTTTCCGAACTCAAGGCCAACAACGAGCGAGACTGGTTCGAAGACAACAAGCAGCGTTACCGTGAAAAACTTCTCGCCCCCATGTGTTCATTCATCGAGGCCATGGATTCGGAGTTGGCCCGCGTGTCGGACTGCTTCGTGGCTGACTCCCGGCCCCACGGCGGATCGATGTTCAGAATATATCGCGACGTTAGGTTCTCGAGGGACAAGAGCCCCTACAAGGAGCACGCCGCCTGCCAGTTTCGGCACATGGCAGGAAACGACGCGCACACCCTCGGTTTTTACGTACACGTTGCACCCGACGAAGTATTTTTTGGCGGCGGCATCTGGCGCCCGCCATCGGCCCCGTTGGCCCAGGTGCGCGAGGCCATAGCCGACGACCCCGATGCCTGGAAGAAAGCCACCCGTTCGGCCGTCTTCAAGCGTCGCTTCGGCGAGGTGAGCGGAGATTCGCTCAAGCGCCCCCCGCGCGGCTTTGACGCCGAACAGCCGCTGATCACAGACATCAAGCGCAAGAGCTTTTTTGCCGTGCAGAGGGTCGCCCCCCACACGATAGAAGAACGTGGCTTTGCCAGGGAGGTGTCGCGCGCTTTCGTGGCGCTCAAGCCCATGATGTCTTTTCTTGCGACCGCCGTGGGCGTTTCGTTTTCGCTGGACGAGTAACAGGCCGACGACGGCCGGGGAGAATAGTATGGAAGTTGAAGGCGGATGTTATTGCGGTGCCGTGAGGTACCGCGCCGAGGGCGAAGCAGCCTTCAAGGGGCAGTGCCACTGCCGCGAGTGTCAGTACATATCGGGTGGTTCACCCAACCTCGTGTTGGCCCTGCCCGAAGAAGGCTTTGCCTACACCAAGGGTACTCCGGCGTCGTTCAAGCGCAGCGATCTCGAGAATCCGGTCACACGTGAATTCTGTGGCGACTGTGGCACGCACATTCGCAGCATTGCGGCGGGCCTGCCCCTGGCCCTGCTCAAGGTGGGCACGCTCGACAATCCTGCCGATTTCGTGGGACCCGACATGGCAATTTTCACAGCCGATAGTCAGCCGTTTCACATGGTGGCCGATGGCGTGCTTTCTTTCGAAGGCATGCCCGGCTGACGATCACCAAGGCTTGTAGGGAGAGTTGTCATGAAAGATCTGTTTTCCGTAGCCGGTAAGACGGCGTTGGTAACCGGCGGAAGCCGGGGCATTGGCTTGATGATCGCCCGGGGGTTGGTCGAGGCGGGTGCCAGGGTTTATATCAGCTCGCGCAAGGCGGATGTCTGCGAGCGGGTTGCCGCCGAATTGTCGGAGTTCGGCGAGTGCATCGCGATTCCCGCCGACTGCAGCACTGAGCAAGGCTGCAACGGGCTGGCGGCCGAACTGGCCGGGCGCGAGAAAGAGCTCAACATTCTCGTCAACAACGCCGGCGCCAACTGGGGCGCGCCCATGGAGGATTTTCCCGACGCAGCCTGGGACAAGGTGCTGGCTCTCAACGTCAAGGCCGTGTTCCAGCTCACGCGCGCGCTTGTGCCGCAGCTGGAGGCGGCGGCGCGAAAGGGAGACCCGGCGCGGGTGATCAACACCGGTTCCATCGATGGTCTCAAGCCTCCCATGCTTGACACCTTTTCTTACTCGACGAGCAAGGCGGCCGTGCATCACCTGACGCGGGTGCTGGCAAAAAAGCTGGCCGAGAAAAACATAACGGTCAACGCGATCGCGCCTGGCCCATTCGAGAGCAAGATGATGGAAGTCACGCTCGAGAACTTCGGCGAGGCCATTATCGCCTCCTGCCCGATGGGCCGCATCGGTGAGCCCGAGGACATGGCGGGCGTGATCATCTACCTGGCCTCGCGGGCCGGTGCCTACGTGACCGGGGTCGTCATTCCGGTGGACGGCGGTATCTCCACAACGACCTGAACGCGGTGGTCGGTAAAAAATCAGCCAACAAGGTGTCCGTGGTTTCGGGGTAGCGCCAGCCGTAGCCGGCGGCGATAGGATTGACCCGCGCGTCCGGGAAGCCTCGCCGTCAGACGTTGAACCTGAAGTGCACGACGTCGCCGTCCTGCATGATGTAGTCGCGGCCTTCAACGCGTGCCTTGCCGGCGTCTCGACAACCCGCTTCTCCGCCCAGCTTCACGTAGTCGTCGTAGGCGATGACCTCGGCGCGTATGAAACCGCGTTCGAAGTCGGTGTGAATCACGCCCGCAGCCTGCGGTGCCGTGCATCCACGCTTCAGCGTCCAGCCGCGAACTTCCTTGGGGCCGGCCGTCAGGAAACTGATCAGCCCCAGCAGCGAGTAAGCGGTGTGCACCACCTGGTCGAGCCCGCTGCTCTCTATGCCGTAGCCCTGCAACATCTCCTGCTGTTCCTCGTTGCCCAGGCCGGCTACTTCCTGTTCGAGCTGCGCGGAGATGACCACTACGGGCGCGCCGCGTTGCTCGGCGTGCTCGCGCAGGGCCGCCACCTGGGCGCCATCGCCGGCGGGGTTGTCTTCGCCCACGTTGGCGCAGTAGATGACCGGCTTGGCGGTGAGCAGCCACAGGTCGGCAAAAAAACGTTTCTCTTCATCGTGGTCGGGTACTTCGAACGAGGCCGCGGGCCGTCCCTGGTCGAGATGGGCGGCAAGCTCGCGCGCCATTTCGAGCACGGGCTTGAGCGACGGGTCACCCCGGGACTGCGACTCGAGTTTGCCTAGTCGTTTTTCCAGGGTCTGCAGGTCGGCCAGCAATAGCTCGGTTTCAATGATTTCGACGTCGCGAGCCGGGTCGACGCTGCCCTCCACGTGGGTCACGTTGCCGTCTTCAAAACAGCGCACCACGTGAACCACGGCCTGGGTCTCGCGTATGTTGGCGAGAAACTGGTTGCCAAGGCCTTCGCCGCGGTGGGCGCCTTCCACCAGTCCCGCTATGTCGGTGAACGTTACCGTGGCGGGAACGAGTTTTTCGGGGTTCACCATCGCAGCCAGGGCCCTCAGCCGGCTGTCGGGCACTGGCACCACGGCGGTGTTGGGTTCGACCGTACAGAAGGCGTAGTTGGCCGCCGCTGCCTGCTCACTGCGCGTGAGGGCGTTGAACAGCGTCGATTTTCCTACGTTGGGAAGTCCTACTATGCCTGCCGAGAGAGCCATCGTCGGCGTACCCTAGCGGTAGCAGGCCTGCGCGTCCACGCGCGCAGCTGGATTCCAGGAAGGCGGTCGAAAACCGACCTCAGTTGTAGCGGGCCGATTTGCCCTTGGACTCGCCGTGCGAGCTGACCGCAAAGCGCAGGTCGTCGAGAAATCGTTCGATGATCTGCGCGTGGTTGGGGGTGACCATCATGTGCAGGGCCGGCGGTCGCTCCTGGCGGTCGAGGTGCCAGCCGCGCGCGTCCATGACGTCGCCGATCGCGCCCATGTCGTGCTGGTCGGAGCAGAAAGCCATCAGGCTGGCGGGCGGATCGCCTACCAGCCGCAGTCCGTCGATAGAAGATATACCTGCTTTCAGCGCGTCGCTGGTCTGCGCCACCACGCGAGCGCGCTCGAGGTAGCCCTCTTCGCCCAGGTAGTTCATCACCGCCCAGGCAGCCGCGATGGCCGAGGCCGGTCGCGTGCCCGCCACCGCCAGCGAGCCGTACATGCCGCCGGGCCAGTCGTCAAAAAAGAAAGCCTGGTGGTTGAGCAGCGTATGGGCGTCCCGGTGTATGACCACCGACGCGCCCTTGGTGGCGTAGCCGTACTTGTGCACGTCTGCCGACATGCTCGTGACCCCGGGAACGCGAAAATCAAAAGCCGGCAGCGGTACGCCTGTTTTTTCGAGAAAGGGCAGGATGAATCCGCCCACGCAGGCGTCCACGTGGCAGAACGTGTTGTTCTCGGCGGCCAGCGCGGCAAGTTCTTCTACCGGGTCTATAAGTCCGTGCGGATAGTTCGGCGCCGAGGCTACGAGCATGGCAGTCGCGGGTCCCACTAGTTGGCGGGCGCTGTCGAGGTCGGCGCGCAGGTCGTCTGCCAGTTCGATGCGCCGGCAGGGCATGTCGAGGTAGTGCGCGGCCTTGATAAAAGCCGGGTGGGCCGAGGCGGGCACGAGCAGCTCGGGCTCGGCAATGTTTCGTTCCGCCCGTGCATGGTCGCGCGCCGCCTTGACGGCAGCGAGGATGCTTTCGGTGCCGCCCGAAGTCATGCAGCCGCGCGCGCCCTCGGGGGCGTTGAGCAGGCCGGCGGTCATCTCGACGACTTCTTCTTCCATCACCCGCAAGCTGGGAAAGCGGAAGGGATTGAGCGCGTTCTCGAAGAGGAACTCGCGGTGAGCGGCCTCCAGTACTTCGTCCACGTCTTCGCCCGCCGGGAACACCAGGCTCCAGGTGCGCGCGCCGCGCCAGTCGGCGTCGTCCTGCTTGAGCCTGCGCATACGGTCCATGACTTCCTGCTTGGACATTCCCTTGGGCGTGAGTTTTGCAGCCATGTCTTCTTCTAGCAGCAGGGGCGCTTTATGGGGAGCGCCGCGGCAGCTGACCTTGCCACGGGGTGGCGATGATGGCTGACTGTCGGCCGTGAGATTGAACGACGAACAACTGGCCGGCTTCAGGCGTGATGGATTTTACAACGTCGGCCGCGCCTTCGACGAAGCTGAGCTGGCCGAAATAGGCGGCGAGTACGACCGCCTGGTGACCGCCGACTCGCAGACCCTGGGCAATGACCGCGAGGGTCGTTACCCCTACCGCGCGATGATGCAGTTTCGCAGTCCCGTGCTGCGCTCATACATCAACCATCCCGAGCTGATCGAACTCGGCCTGCAACTGGTAGGCCCCGACCTGCGCTGCTGGTGGGACCAGGGCATCAACAAGAGCCCGGGCGCGGGCAGCCACATCGACTGGCACCAGGACAACGGCTACCAGAGCGGCAGCCTGCCCGAGTATCTGACCTTCTGGCTGGCGCTGGACGATTCGGATCTTGAAAACGGTGGCCTCCTCGTTGTGCCCGGTTCGCAGGCCACTGGCCTGCGCGCGCACGAGCTGCGCGGCGTGCACTGGGTGATCTCCGACATCGACGAGAGCGGGGCTGATGAACCCGGGGCCGTGTCCCTGGAAGCGAAGGCGGGTGAGCTGCTGATATTTTCGTCGCTGCTGGTTCACAAGACCGTTGGCAATCACAGCGTCGACCGCCAGCGCAGGGCCTGGGTGATCCAATACGCCCGCGGAGACGCGAGCAACGCGGAAACCGGCGAGCTGTACGACAACCGCGCCTGGGTGGCGCGTGAAGGGCAGCGCGTGGAGGAGCCGTGGTCAGAGCGGCGTTTTGA
>CAUZFM010000085.1:0-10048 GCA_963579235.1 uncultured Binatia bacterium (SeqCode) | reverse complement strand
CCGACAACGGCTTTGAGGCCATCGATACTTCCTGCAACACCGACATCGACGTCTGCACAGACGATGTCTGCGATGGCGCCGGAATTTGCGTGCACCCGAACAACACGGCGTCCTGCGAGGATGGTGATCCCACTACCTGGGAAGACCAGTGTTCGGGCGGTTCATGCTTAAGCGGTTACTTCGCCTGCCCGATGTTCCCTCTCGACGGCTGCCGCGCTCCAGTCGTACCGGGTAAGTCGTCAATTTACCTGCGCACGACCAGCGGCGGTGCTAAGGATGCCTTGAAATGGAAATGGAAGAACGGAGCTGCCACATCGCTCGCCGACTACGGCGACCCGATAAACAGCGACGAGTACTCCCTTTGCCTGTACGACGAGGACAACGAGGTACCCACACTCGTCGTGGAGCAGGTCATCGAGCCCGGTGGTACATGTGGAAGCAAGCCTTGCTGGAAAGGCTCATCGCGTGTGTACAAATACAACAGCAAGGGCGTGGTCACGTCTCACGGAGTGGGCAACCTGAAGCTGAAAACAGGCGAGGATGGCAAGGCGTCCATAGCAGCTAAGGCAAAAGGCGTTGGCCTGGCGCTTCCCGCCGCCCCCCTCCAGGCTGACAGCCACCTCACCGTGCAGCTCATCAGCCAACCGGGCGAATGCTGGGAGACCGTGTTCGATGCAGCTAACGTAACCATCAAAAATGGGAAACTGAAAGCGAAGTAGCAAACGGCAACCCACTCCGGAGTTTTTCAACGCCGGGGTGGGTTGACCGCCGCTGCTTTTCCGCTCAGGCCAGCTGAACTTCTTCGGCCAGCTTGCGTCCCAGGATGTCGACGGCCTGCTCTATCATCTCCTTCACGATTTCAGCCGCCGGTTTTATCTCGCCTATGAGTCCGCAGACCTGGCCGGCGAACGGACCAATATATTCCTGCCTGCCAGCGGCGTTGAACATGTCTACGAGCGCCGACGAGAGCAGCACCTGCACCGGAAAGGGCAAGGGCTCGAGGCCTGATTTTTCCCACAGGTCATGGACGCCGTTGTAGGTGGCCCGGGAGGTCTTGCCCGTGTAAAAGTAGCCACGCCGCGTCTGCTCGTCGCCAGCGTCGACTATAGCCTGCTTCTGGTTCGCCAGCGCGCCGCCTTCGGTGGATGCGAGAAATCGCGTGCCCACCCAAACCCCGACGCAGCCCATGGCCAGCGCAGCCGCCAACCCGCGGCCGTCCCCCACCCCACCGGCCGCCAACACCGGCGTGGGTGCGGCCGCGTCGATGGCCTGCGGCCACAAGGCAAAAGAACCCACTCGCCCGGTATGCCCGCCACCCTCGTGGCCCTGGGCCACCACCAGGTCGGCGCCCGAGGCAGCAATTCGGCCGGCGTTCTTAGCGTTGCCCGAGATGCCGAGCACCTTCATACCAGCAGCGTGGGCATCCTCGACCATGAAACCGGGATCACCAAGGCCCGAACAGAACAACGGCACGTTTTCCTCCAGGCACACCGCTATGGCCGCCCGCGGGCGCGTGACCGTGGTGTTGCCTGTCATCGTGGTATCGGTATCGGGGAGGTCGAACTCCGCCTTCATCTTCATCAACCAATCGTAGTGGGCCTTGGGCAGTGCCTTTACCACCTCTCTCAGCGGACGCTGATCCTCCTCGGTTTCGGGCCTGTCACCGGCGCTCACTATCTGCCCGGGCAGGAGCAGGTCGACGCCGAACGGTCGGTCGGTGAGCTTGTGGATTTCGCGTATGGCCTGGCGCAGGCCGTCCACCGAAAAGCCAGCGCCGCCCAGCACACCAAGGCCGCCCGCCTCGGACACGGCCACCACCAGTTCTACGGGCGCGCCCGTGCGTTCACCGATCAGACTCGGGCCCATGCCGGCGCTCAGTATCGGGTAGTCGATGCCCAGCATGTCGCAGAGCCGTGTTCGCAGTACTTTCTTCACATAAGTTCTCCAGGTCCTGGGCTGTCTTGACTACTCGGCGAGACGGGCGATGGCGCGAATTTCGACCAGCGCGCCGGGAAAAGCCAGTGCCGAGACCCCGATGGCGGTCCACGCCGGGTAAGGCTCGGCTACGAAGCGATCCTTGGCCTGCATAAACACAGGCAGGTGCTCGGCCAGGTCAACGTGGTAGGTGGTCATCTCGATCAGGTCGGCCATTGCCACGCCGGCCTCCGCGAGCAGCGTGGCCAGGTTTTCAAAGGCCTGGACAAACTGTTCGCCGGGGTCCGCCAATACGACGTCGCCCGGGCCCACCCCGAGTTGTCCCGAGCAGTAGAGTCTGCCGCCATCCTTGACCGCGGGCGCAAAGTGAAAACCGTCGTAGTGTGACTGCATGGAAGCCGGGATTACTCTCTCGCTCATCTTGATCTCCTCGAAGGGCCGGCGGCAAGGCCGACAAGAGAAACTAGCTGCGCTCGGCGGTTGTGCCAATAGGGCTGCGGGCTGGCCAGTAAATTACCCGGCCCGGCAACGGGGTCTAGGCCAGGCCCCGGGCCTCGAACGGCAGGGTCTTGAAGCGGCGCACGTAGTTGCCCTCGGCGTAACGGCCAGCGGCCGCGTCAACACTGAAGTCGGGGCAACGCACGAGTAGTTCTTCGAGGGCGACCCTACCCATGAGCCTGGCCGCAGCAGCACCAATGCAGTGGTGCTGACCGTAACCCAGCGCCAGGTGACGGGCGACGCTTCGACGGGGGTCGCAGTGGTCGGCGTCGTCGCCAAACTCGCGCTCATCTCGATTTGCCGAGGCGTAGAGCAACATCACCTTCTTGCCCTCCGGTATCGTATGTCCACACAGCTTCACGTCGCGGGTAGTCGTGCGAGCCAGGCCCTGTACCGGGCTGGTCAAGCGCAGGAACTCCTCCACCGCGGCCGGCAGACTCGAGGGGTCGGCCACCAGCGCCCGCCGCTGCTCGGGGCTGGCGGTGAGCAGCTCGGCGGCGCCCGCCATCAGGCCCGTGCTGGTGTCGTTGCCGCCGGCCACCATCGTGAAGCCAAAGCCCAGCACGACCGCCATCGACAGTGGCTCGCCGTTGACCTCAGCCGTCACCAGGGTAGAGAACAGGTCGTCACCCGGGTCAGCGCGGCGACGCTCGATGAGCTCGCTGAATAGCAGGAACATTTCTCCCACCGCGTCCCTCGCCCGGTCTATGTCGCCCTCGGCGTTGGCCGCCACTATGGCCTCGGACCAATCGTCGAAGCGTTCGCGTACCGACTCGGGTACCCCGAGAAAATGACCCACGACCCGGCTGGGAATGGGCTTGAACAGCTCGGCGACGATGTCGCCGCTGCCCATCTCTCGAAGTTTTTCGATACGCTCCACGGCCAGGTCACGCACCAGTTTCTCGATGGCCCTCACCTTGGCCGGGGTGAACTGTTTTACGCCGAGCTTTCGCACCGCGTTGTGGGCGGGAGGATCCATCATCACGATGGGCGCCTCTAACTGCAGCTCACCCATCTCGCTGTAGTCGACAGTCAGGCCGCTGGCCGAAGAAAAAGTGGCCGCGTCTGTAACCGCGCCGAACACCTCGGCAAAACGCGAAAGTACCCAGTAGTCGCCGTCCTCGACCAAGTGCACGGGGTCGTGGTCTCGCAGCGTGCGATACATAGGGAACGGATCCCGCCAGCCCTCGCCGCTGCGAAGCTCAAAGCGCGCCACCTGCTGTCCCTCGGAATTGCCCTGCTCGTTCATTATCGGCTGTACCTCGCCCCGCCAGCCAAGACATACTGCATCGACAGGACGGCGACAAGAACCCGTTTGAAGCGCTTTCTATCAACTGCGGTTGTGGGTTATAAGATGCGGCTGCCCGCCCCGACGGCGGGACTCCTGGAGGAAATGAATAGATGCACGGTGGCAAACTGGTAGCGAAGGCACTGAAACAGGCGGGAGTGGAAGTGGTCTTTACGCTTTCGGGCGGACACATTATGGCGATCTACGATGGTTGCCTCGACGAGGGCATAAAGGTCGTCGACGTCAGGCACGAACAAGCCGCCGTTCACGCGGCCGACGCGTGGGCGCGACTGAACCCCGGCAAGGTGGGCGTCGCCATACTCACCGCCGGCCCCGGTGCCACAGACGGCGTGACCGGGTTGGCCAACGCCTGGCGGGCCAACTCACCCATACTCGTTTTTGGCGGCCAGGGACCGCTGGCCAACCTGCGCAAGGGCTCGCTGCAGGAAATGGATCACATCTCGGTCATGCGACCTATAAGCAAGTGGGCCGAGGCCTGCTATGCCACCGACCGCCTGGGCGAGTACGTGGAAGAAGCCATACGCCACGCGTTGTCGGGCAACCCGGGGCCGGCTTACATTGAAATCCCCATGGACGTACTGGGCGGACCGGTGGACCTCGACACCGCCTACTGCCCCGCGCCGCTGCCCACGCCGCAGGTCAGGCCGGCCCGCGAGTCTGTGCGCGAGGCCGTAACGATGCTGGCGGCTTCAAAGCAGCCCATGATAATGGTCGGTACAGGCGTCAAGTGGTCCAACGGCCGCGAGTCGCTGGGCCGCTTTCTCGACGCCGTTAAGATGCCCGCGTTCTGCAACGGCATGGGACGCGGGCAGGTCGACCACGACTCTCCCTGGTTCTTCAACCGCACGCGTCGCGACTACCTCGAGCAAACCGACTGCGTGATACTGGCCGGTTCGCTGCTGGACTTCCGCATGCGCTTCGGCGCCTCGATCCCGGCCACGGCAAAAATCATACAACTCGATCTCGACGCCGTGCAGATCGGCCAGAACCGCAGGGCCGACATAGGACTGGTGGGCAACCTCGGGCTAACCCTGCAGACCATGCTCGAGGTCATGCAGGAAGACGATGTCAGCATGGACTGGTCAGGCGTCGTGGAGACCTGGCGAGCGAAAGAGGACGAGGCCGAAGAAACCATGCGCGCACGGCTCAACTCCGACGAGGTGCCGATCGACCCGCAACGCTTGTGCCGCGAGATAGCCGACTTCGTGGACGACGACACCATAGTGATCGGCGACGGCGGCGACATAGTGGCGCAGGCAGCCAAGGTCATAAAAGTGCCCAAGAACGGCGCGTGGATGGATCCGGGACCGCTGGGTACGCTGGGTGTGGGCATGCCGTTTGCGCTGGCGGCGCAGTTGGCCCACCCCGACAAGCGCGTGCTCATCGTCTACGGCGACGGAAGTTTCGGGCTGAACGGTTTCGAGTTCGACACAGCGGTGCGGTTTGGACTCCCTATCGTCGGCATCATCGGCAACGACCACGCCTGGGGGCAGATGCTCAGGCCCCAGGCCGGCCTGTTCGGTGAGGATCGGCTGGTGGCCACCGAACTGGCGGCCACCCGTTACGACAAGGTTGTCGAAGCGCTGGGCGGCCACGGCGAGCTGGTGACCGAACCCGACCAGATCCGCCCGGCCCTTGAGCGGGCCTACGCCAGTGGTAAGCCGGCTTGCGTGAATGTCATGATGCGCCAGGACCGCGAGTTCTCCGGCGGCATCTACGTCTGATCCGCGCGGGCGGTGAGCCTGCCCAGGGCAGGACGATGACTAAGCGATAGCCAACCAGTTTCTCAAACATGCCGTTTTCCTTCTGCGGCGGAATGACGCGCTGCCGACCCGCGCTCTAGACGCCTTTACACAGGCATGCGTCGGCTGTTGACAGGGCATTGCCAAAGGGATTGAATCGTTATTCATAAATGAAGACTGGTTCAACAAGAGTAGGCGCGGCTGTGAGCCGTGTGCATAAACGCCGCGAGGACGCCCGTCAGCGGGTACTGGAGACGGCTACTGCCCTGTTTGCCAGCAACGGTTTCGCCGAAACATCGATAGCCTCGATAGCCGGTGAGGCCGACGTCTCGGTGGGCAGCTTCTACAACCTCTTCGAAAACAAGGAAGCCCTGTACCGCGAACTGATCATCAGCCGCACGCAGCATTTCTACGAACGCCTGAGGCAGGCCCGCGATTCGGGCGGCAACCCGGCCGAGCGCATGGAAAAAATGATAGTCGAGAAACTCGCCCTCTTTCAACAGGAAGCCGACGCCATCCACGTGCACTTGAGCGTCAACCCGGGAGCGCGCTTGTCGCTGGTCTCGAGTTTTCCGGAACAGGCCCGGCTGACCTTTGAGCAGGGCATGGTCGAAACAGCCGCTGTCATAAGCGAAGGCATACGCGACGGCTTGTTCGCGCCCCAGGACGCGCTCCGCGCTGCGGCTGCCTTGGAAGCGGTAAGCACCAACCTTTACCTCGCCCACCTCGAAAACCCTGCTGCCAATCCAGCCGCCCAGGTTCTGGCCGATGCCCAGCGCTACGCCGCCGCCATGCTCAGGGCAGAAACTTCGCCGCTCAAATCACCAGGCCACAGGAAAGACAGAGAGACAGCAGAATGAAAAAAACACGGATGTCAACGAAAACGCTGGGAGTACTTGCAGCCTCGGCGATAGCGGCCTCTATTTTTGCTGCGACACCAGCCGACGCGGCCGAGATGACGGCAAAACAAACTGCCAAGGCTTCAGACGAGGCCAGGCGCTCAAAAACCGAGCACCAGGTGATGACGATGACGCTCACCAACAAGCGCGGCCAGTCTCGCGTGCGCACCATCGAGGGCTGGTCAAAGGAGCTGAGCGACGTCGAGGAGCACCGTTTTTCGCGATTCCTCAAGCCTTCGGACGTGCGCAATACCACCCTGCTGAGTTACGACTACAACGACGAACGCGACGACGACACCTGGCTGTACCTGCCCGCCCTCAAGAAAATAAAGCGCATCCTCTCGTCGAACAAGAAGGACTACTTCATGGGCTCGGACTTCACCTACGAGGATATGGAAAACATCGACATCGTAAACTGGAGCTACAGCTTCGCAGAACCGGAGACCTTTGCCGGCGACCCCTGCTGGGTAGTGGAGGCCGTGCCCGCCAATGAAAAGGAAGCCGGTGAGACCAGTTACTCAAAAACTGCCAGCTGGATAGCCAAGAGCGACATGCTCAGCCGCAAGGTCGAGTACTGGGACAAGAAGGGGCGCTTGGCCAAGCGAATGCTGGTAGAAGATATCCGCCCCACCTCTGACAGCGACCCCCGCCCGCGCGGACACCGCATGACGATGAGCAACCTGATCACCGGACACAATACCGTGCTGGACATGACGACGCTGGAGCTCGACGTCGAGGTAAAGCCATCGCTGTTCAGCCAGAGAAGTCTCAGGCAGTGAAACGGCGACCCACAGTTGCCGGTCTATTAGCCCGCGCCGCGGTGCTGGTGACGTCCTGTGCGCTCGCCCTGCCGCTGACCGCCACTACCGCCGGCGCCTCCCCGGTGGTAACCGGTGTAAAATCATCTACCAGTGCAGCTCGAACCCGGGTGGTATTAGACCTTGACGGCCCGGTTTCCTTTCGCTGGGGGCAACTGCACGCCGACCCTTCGCTGGGCCGACCCTCAAGGGTATGGGTAGATCTATACGGGGTAACAAACGGCGGCGGCATCGAAACTAGCTTGGTAACAAACGATACCCGCCTGCTCAGGATGAGGGCTTCGCAGAATCGACCCGACAAGGCTCGAATCGTTTTCGATCTCAGGGCCCCCGTGCGCCCCACTGTTTTTACCCTGCCCCCCGACGGCGACAGGCCCCACCGATTGGTGGTAGACCTGCTTGACGGCGCGGTGGTGATACGGGAAAAAACTGTCACTTTGCCGCCTGCCACGGCAACAACCATCGCCCAGGACCCCGCTACCGCCCGGCAGCTGCGACAACGTGCGGCGATCGTTGCAGACATGGAGGCCATGCTCGAGCAGGCCTCCACGAGGGCGACACCCACCGCTCCCGGCAAACAGGTGCCTGCAGCCAGCACCATCGAGGACGCCCCCTCCCGGGCTACCCCGACTGCAGCACCCGCGACAAAAAAGAAAATTTCCCCCATCGACCTGGACTTCAACACCCTCGGCTACTTGCAGGAATCGGTGGCTCCCAGCCTCGACGACCCCGACGAGCTGTTGTTCCATCGGCAAACGCTGCACATGGAACTCGAAGGTTACACTGGCGGCGGCCACATGCTGCGGCTGGCGGCTGACGTCTACCGTGACGACGCCTCCTTCCAGGACGAATCGACGGTAAAATCGCGTCTGCGCGAGGCTTACCTCAGGCTACGCTTTGATAAGGTAGACCTTCGCCTGGGGCGCCAGCAGATCGCCTGGGGAGAAGCCGACGGTGCGATAGTGTCGGACCAGGTTTCGCCCTTTGACCTCACCAACTTCATCGTCCCCGAGTTCGACGAGATACGACTGGGCGTGGACGGAGTAACCCTGGACTACTACTTCGATGATGGCAGCGACCTGCAGCTGCTGTGGCTCGGGCGTTTTACCAGCCCCGACTTCCCCGACCTTGCCTCGCCCTGGTCCTTCGTGGACCCCGACGCGCTGGGAGGGCTGGCGCTGTTGCCGGCCGAGAAGCCAGCCGCGAGCTTTACGAACTCTGAGTTCGGCCTGCGCTACAGCCGTCACCCGCTGGCGGCCGACTGGTCTATCGGCTACCTCAGGAGCTGGGACGACCGTCCTTCGCTGGCAGTGGACCCTCTATCGGGCACCGCGACCCCGCGCCACGAGCAGTTTGACCTGCTGACCTTCAACGTGGTTCACCCAAGAGAAAACCTCCTCTTCCGGCTGGACGCGGCCTTCGAAAACGACAGGATGTTCTCTGTCTCGCCGCTGGCCGCGCCCGAAACCGCCGGCCGCGGTTTCCGCACCCGCCAGGACGTAGCCCGCGTGCTGCTGGCGCTCGACACCAAGCCTGACTTCGAGTGGTGGGAGCAGGCCGACGCAAGCATCCAGCTGGTGCACGAACAGATCATCGACCCTCACTCCGCGCTGCTCGGCCCGCGAGAGACCGACCACGTGGGACTGCGCCTTTCGGGAGCCTGGATGTCCGAAACGATCAAACCGTGGCTGTTCACGATGGTCAATGTCAGGGGCAACGACGCCTGGCTGCAGGCCAAGGTCGACTACCAACCCATGGACAACTGGAAGTTCTCGGCCGAGTACGACGCATTCTTCGGCCATGCCTACAACCCGATGGCGCGTACTGGTGGAACCTTTGGCCGCTTTGATCGCAACGACATGCTGCTGTTCACCGTACGTCGGAGTTTCTAAGAAACCGTTTTCGGGTAAAGGAAACCCCATTGTACTACCGCTTCATAAACCTGGTCGTCTCGCGACCCCTGCCAATCCTGTTGGCCACCTTGCTGCTGACCGGCTGGTTCGCCTGGCAGTTGCCATCGATCAGAACCGACAGCGACGCGCGGTCCTACCTGGGCAAGGACGACCCGGTCGGCCAAGCGCTTGACCGCATGGAAGATATCTTCGGTGAGCAGGACCTGTTCATGATCCTGGTCCTTCGCCGTGACCACCGCGACGGCATCTACAATCCATCCACGCTGGCTCTCATCCGCGAAATCGGCGAGTGGCTCGAGCAGCAGGACGAGTACGAAACCTCCTTGCCCTCGGACCTCAGGTCGCTGGCCACCGTAAACAACATCGTCGGCAGTGACAGCGGATTACTCGTGCTCCCCTTCATGGACGAGATCCCCACCAACCGGGATCAGTCGCTGGCACTTCGCCGGGTGCTCGACGCTGACCCGGTTTATAGCGAGTCTTTGGTGTCTGCCGATGGCAAGGGTGCCACCATCATGGTCAGGCGATCGGCGGCGGGCGGCCTCAGCCGACGGGCCGCTTCCAGGAAACTGGAAGCCTACGTCAACAAGTTATCTGCCGACGGCCACCCCGAGACCTTCCACCTCACGGGCAGACCGATCATAGAAGGCATATTCGATGAAAACATGCGCAGCGACACGCGCAACATGCTGCCCGCGGTTGTAGGCCTGATCGGCATAATGCTGTGGCTGACCTTTCGCAGCGTACGCGGGGTGCTGCTGCCCTTTGCAGTCATACTGGGAACCGAGATGTCGACCATGGGCGCGCTGGCGGCATTGGATCACCCTATTTACCCGATCACCACTATCCTGCCGGTGATCCTGGTGCCCATAGCGGTGGCCGATTCCATCCACTTTCTCAGCCGCTACTACGATGCCCAGGTCGAAAACCCGTC
>CAUZFM010000084.1:0-10659 GCA_963579235.1 uncultured Binatia bacterium (SeqCode) | reverse complement strand
GGCGAGGAGGTTGGTAAGAAAGCTGCCCTCGGAATCGGAGTCGGCGAGCAACGCGGCCACCACCGCTTTTCCGTCGTCACCCGACGAAGCGCCGGCAGGTTTCAACTTCACCCGCAGCAGCGTGAAAAGGCCCGGCGACGTATTATCGTCATCAAGATCGCAGACCTGGTCTTCATCCGTGTCCCCGCCGCCACCGTTATTGGGACAATTCCCCTGCGGGTAACTGGCAACGCCAGTGCAACTATCGTCTACCGTACACGTGTCAAGCCCCGAATCGCAGGAGGTTGACACCGGCACAGCCGTACAGAGACCCGGCTCGCTACACACACCCGTGTCGCAGTCGCCCTGGCAAGGCAGTGCACCCGCCAGGCAGCTACCCGTCGTGAGGTCACAGGTTTCTATCCCGTTGCAACCCACGCCGTCGTCGCAGTCCAAGTCAGTAGCACAACAAAAGCGGGCCTGGAATTCCAGGATGCGAGCATCGCCACTGTTGCCCGCGACCGGGAAGACCATCTTCACCTTGGACGCCGACACGGTAGCTATGTTGACAAGCTCGGTGCCGGCACTCTGACCGGTAAGTCCGGCCACCTGCGTCCACCCCGTCAGCGAACCCGCCGCCGCGGCCGGGTCATCGCTCACGTAAATGTCTATCGCTTCGCTGGTGGTCGTATCCTGGACGATGCGTATCTGGTTGATGTCCTCGGCCGAAGCGAGCTCGGCGTACAGGTAGGAGTGGCTCCCGTAGCCCTCGGTGGGCGCAAACCCCGGGCCCGACCAGTCACTGTTCCAGAAGGTGGCCTCGTTCATGTCAAAAGCGCCGGGCGCGGACGACGGCAGCCCGTCTTCGTCCGACCACACGTCGGTTGCCACCGGTGCCACGCCCCCATCGATTGAACTCAGGACGTTGTCCTGGGTCTCGCAGGCCGGCGGGGGCTCCAGCTCGCAACTGCCGTCACAACCGTCGCCGGCAGTCGTATTTCCGTCGTCGCACTCCTCGAAAAATTCAGCGGTACCGTCACCGCACACCGCGCCGCAGGTCGGCGGAGGGTCGCCCGGAAGCGCGCAGGGTGTCGCAGACGGGTTCAGCGCCAACCATATGGTACGGGCACCTGGCCCGATGCTGTTGCTTACCCCGCGTGAATCAAAGGCCGACGCACGAAACCACGTGCACGCAAAATCGGGAGAGTCCGTGTAGGTGGTATCCCCGAACTTGTCGAGGTCAGCCCGCGGTATCGACCACTCAATCGGGTTGATCGTGGCACCGACCGGGTTCTGCACGTAGTTCCAGGTGCTCGACGGTGGTGTGCTTAGAAAGGATGACTCTCCTCCCGAAATATTAAACTGGCCGGCTACGCACTCGGCAGCGAAATGCCCGTCGGTCATCCCGTTGCCGTAATATGTACCCGTGCAAGCCTCGCAGCCGGTAGGCGAATCGTTGGGATTGCCGAGGGACGGGTTGAACAACGCGCCAAACGCCGTGTCCGCACAACTGCTGGATGCGCCCATCGGATCGGCGGCGAGGTAAAGGTTGGTGGCATCCCAGTCCCAGTACAGGGTCCAGTCACCGTGACAGTTCACCGTGCCGCCGGCGAAGCTACCAGAGCTGCCGGGGTCGTACACGCCGCCCAGGTCAGGAGTGCTGTCAACGACAGCCGACTGGGCGTACTCGCCGATGCTGATCACACCGTCAACGACCGGGGCCGCCGATGACACCGAGGCCTGTCCGACCGCTGCCAGTAGCACGACGGCGAAGAAAGCGACAAGCCTATACCGGTTTTTCGTCATTTATAGCTCCCTGGCAAGCGCCGGGTGTGGCAAGCCCCCGAACTCAATCAAGGGCCGGTGCGGTCCCCGGCAAGCCTTAGATTGATACTCTTGCCCCTTTAAATTATGTGTCAAGGGGCAAAACACGACTTATTTGAAATTCGGGGACCACCTTCCCGAACCATTGGTATTCGGATTTAATACTCGTCTAGAATTGACACTTTCCTCAATATGGACTGCGCCCAACTGGGGGAGGGGCGGGGGGAGTATCGAGCAGGTGTGCCTCTTTGAATCTCCGCACTTGTTGCGCGCCCTACTGATCACTGGCATTTAACGCAACAATTGTGATTTCTTTAAAGCATATGGTCGCAGCGTCCTGTTTCGCGATGATCGTGGGATCCGTGGGGCCAGTGCTGCCGGTCGGCGCCGCCCCGCCCGGCAGCGAGTCGGACAACTCCCCCGCCTCGAAAGAAGAGCAGGTAAGTATCGCGAAACAGGTGCAGCGCATAGTCGACAAGCGCAGGCAGAGGGACCAGACCGTCTGGTCGGGAGAAATCAGGGCGCAGGTATACGAACAGGCTTTCGTCAGGCTGTGGGATGAACTGCGCGGGAGTGACGACGCCTTCGAGGTGCTGGCCGATTTTCGTTTCCTGGACGCGCTGTTGATCGGCCGGGCGGGCCCGACTCGCGTCCTGGGCCAGGGAGTAAGCGCAACGCGATTCGGCTCGCCCGTGCGCGCTCTCGACCGGGATCAGTGGCGGCTGTTCCTGGACGACTGGAAAGAACGCGGTTATCGCATCGAGCAGACCGAGTGGCATCATACCCGGTTTTCGTACGATGAAACGGCCGGGGCCCGGTCACTGGTTACCTTCGCTATCGACTGCGTCCAGGCCGAACACGGGCACCGCGCCTCGATACGCGGAGAACTGAATGTCCGTTGGTCGGAGCTCGGCGACGCTAACGGTTTTCCCATAGCACGCAGTATCGACGCGACCGCGATCGAGATATTTGAACGGACCGGCGATCTCGCCTTCGAAAAAGCCGCCACGTGGAACCTGGGCTACGTCCCCCCGCTACTGGTCCACGACCTCGACCGCAACGGGTACTCCGACGTGGTACTGCCCGGCATGAACACGGTCTACTGGAACAGGGGTAACTGGCAATTCGATAAGGCCCCGCTGCTCGACCGGCCCGCGGCAGTGGACGGCGAGATAACGGCCGCCGTGCTGGCCGACTTTACCGGTGACGGACACCTCGACCTGCTCAGTGGGGCACGCGGCGAATACCTGCACCTTTACGAGGGGGCGAGCGGCGGTAGCTTTCCCACGCAGCCGCACCCGGTAAAGGCTACCTCCAGCCCGTTGGCCAACCCGCAGGTGCTCACCGCCGGTGATGTTGATGGCGACGGTGACCTCGACGCCTGGGTCGGCCAGTACAAGATAGCTTACCTCGCCGGCACCTTGCCCCAGCCCTACTACGACGCGCGCGACGGCTACCCGTCTTACCTGCTGCTGAACACCGGCCACGGCCGCTTCGAAGATGGCAGCGGCGCAGCCGACATGGGCACCAAGCGCTACCGCCGCGTACTGAGCGGTTCGCTGGTGGACATCGATGGCGACCGCGACCTCGACCTCGTAACCGTCAGCGACTTCGCCGGAGCCGACGTCTATCTCAACGACGGCAGCGGTCATTTCAGCGACGCCACCGACCAGGTCATCGAAGACGGCGCGGGGTTCGGCATGGGTCACTCGTTTGCAGACTACGACCTGGACGGATTACTGGACATGTACATGATAGGCATGAGTTCGACCACCGCGCGGCGACTCGACTTCATGAACGCCGGGCTCGACGGCTTCGCACGACACCAGGAAATGCGCAGACCCATGACCTACGGAAACCGCATGCTGCTTGGTACCGGCGCCGCCCGCCTGGTCGCGCCGGCTTTCAAAGACAGCGTGGCACGCTCGGGCTGGGCGTGGGGAACGGCTTCACTTGATTTCGACAACGACTCGGACGTGGATATATTTGTCGCCAACGGCTTTCGTAGTGGCAACTCGGCCAAGGACTACTGCACGCGCTTCTGGACGCAGGACATTTACATGGAGGCCGAGGTCCCCGATCCCGCACGCCATTCTTTCTTCAAGAACACGTTTTCAAAGATCGGCAACGAGTGGTCGTGGAACGGCTTTGAGCACAACGTGCTCTACATGAGCGACGCGGGGCGCGACTTTACCAACGTGGGTTACCTGATGGGCGTCGCCGACGAGATCGACGGCCGCGCCGTCGTGGCCGACGACCTCGACCTGGACGGGCGTGTCGACCTGCTGGTGGTCGAACACGACTACGAGGGTAGATCCAACAAGCCGCGCCTGCACCTGCTGCGCAACCGCTGGGCTGGCGACGATAACTGGATCGGTGTCCGCCTGGCCCGCCGCGCCGGTGGGCCTTCGCCGTTAGGCGCGAGAATCGCGGTGGAACTGGAAAACGGCGGGCGCCGCATCGCACGCATAGTAACCGGCGACTCTTTCTCGGCCCAACACGCCCTGCAGAAACACTTCGGCCTGGGCTCGTTGCAGTCGGTGTCGGCAATAGAGGTCGAATGGCCAGGCGGGCTCTCGACCCGTATAGATAAACCGGCGATCCGACGCTACCACCTCGTCAAACCGCCCGAAGTGGTCGAGCCACCCGCGGGTTGATAGAGAAGCGCTCCCTTCAGTCGCCGAAGCGTCGGCGGCGCTCGGCATAAAACTCGTCGGCGGGCTTGAACTCGGGTTCGCCGCCAAACTGTTCCTCGGTGACGCGGCGAAGTTCGTCCTCGCTCATTGCAAAGTCCCAGGGGTGCGCCTGCGGTTGCTGTACGTGAAAAGGCGAATCGCAGAACACCTCGACCCCGTTGTCATCGGGGTCCTTGAAGTACACCGACCAGGCGTTGCCATGATTCATCGCGTTAACTTCCGTGGCACGACCGTCGTCCTGCAGGCGCGCGTGTGAATGGGGCTGTGTTACTGGAAGCCGTGTCACTTAGACCTCGAGCACTGTGATTGCTGACAGCTAGGGCTACCCTTCAGGAACCTGCTTCGCCGGGCTGGTAGCCCCCTCCACCACCCTGCTCTTCGGCGGCACTGGCTATCCCGGTCAGCATTCTTCGAAATACCGCTGCGTGCAGCGGGTAAATTCCGTACCAGTACAAGAGCCCGAGCAGCCCCCTTGGATCGAACAACGCCGTCTGCCTGACCGTACTGCCACTCCCAAGTGGTTTTACCTCAAACTCCAGCCACGCCCTTCCCGGAAGTTTCATCTCGGCCCGCATACAGAGAAACCTTCCCGGTTGGTAACTCTCGACTCGCCACGAGTCCACCGTATCACCGACCTGCAGGTCATCCGGGTCACGTCTTCCCCGACGCACACCGACTCCGCCGAGGAGCAAGTCGATGAAACCGCGGAGGCGCCATAACCAGTCGTAGCCGTACCAGCCTGTTCGCCCGCCTATGCGCCGAACCGGGGCAAACGCCTGGTCGGGGCAGACATCGACGGTGCACTGCCGCGAATCGATGAGGCGATGTCCTCGACGCACTCCGCCGTATTTTCCGAAAAGACCCGGGTCAGTTCCTCCAGCCGACATCGCATCAGACCACCGGGTTTCGGCGAACTCGCGATCCTCGTTTTTAAGGGCACTCGACAACGCCTCCCTGACTCCCATCGGTTCCACCTTGAATTTACGGCGGGCACGATCATCGCGTATGACCGTCTCGTGACAGATACTCTCTATCAGCACGCGTCCGACTCTTGCGTACAGGGGTGTAACCAGGCCCAACCAGAGGCTGCTCAGGCGCGGGGTCAACAGGGGAACAGGAACCATCACCCGGCGCAGCCCTCGTAGCCGGGAATACTCCCTCATCAGATCTCCGTATGATACGCGATCAGAACCGCCTATCTCGTATATGCCGGCTTCCCCGGGCTCCATATCCAGAGCGGCTTCCAGGTACACGAGCAGGTCGTTTATGGCTATAGGCTGGGCATTTACGTAGACCCAGCGGGGAGTGATCATGGCCGGCAAACGCTCGACCAGGGAGCAAAGCATCTCGAAGGAAAGGCTGCCCGACCCGATCACTATCGACGCTCGGAACTCGACAACCGGTACCCCCGTCGAGGCCAGGACTCGCCCTACCTCGTGTCGGCTGCGCAGGTGTGGCGACAGGTCAGAATCCTCGTCCCCGAGGCCACCCAGGTAGACGATCCGGCTCACGCCGGCGTCGCGCGCCGCACGAGCAAAGTTCTCGGCAGCGCGGCGATCCTCTTCTTCGAAGTCCCCCTTACTCACCCCGCCCATGGAGTGAACCATGTAGTAGGCCGTGTAAACGCCATGCATAGCGTCGGCAAGGGTTTCCTCGGCCAACACGTCCCCTTTGACTATCTCGGTGCCAGTCCGCGTCTTTCCCGCGAGAAACTCTGGTTTACGGGCAAGACACCGTACGGCTAAGCCCCTGTTTTCCAATCGCCTGACCAGGCGACCGCCGATGTAGCCCGTCGCCCCGGTCACAAGAATAAGCCTCTTCACTATCGTTTACCCCCCGTGGCCAAGCCCCCCTTGGGCTCCTGCCGCGACCCCGCTCCGACGTGTCCCGTGACCCACACGTCTACCTTCTGCCACTCTGCCCGCAGCCAGTCCGCGCCTGCATCACGACCCGAAGGCACCTGGTCACCAGCAACGCGGCGAAAATCGACGCTCACTTGCCCGTGCAACAGGTCGCCGCGCCAGATCTGTGCAAGTGAAGCAGCTCCCTCGAATCCTGTGTGTGTGCAGATCACCACGTCCACCCCCGGTGCCCCCTCCCGTAGCGCCAGCGTTCCAGCCGTACGCGGTGGGAGTACGCAAGCAAGTGATTCTGAATACTCGATAAGCTCGGCGTCGCCCTCCCGCCGCAACCGGGAGAGAACCTGCTCACGCTTGGACTCTGAGAAGCGGGTCCCTTCCGGGTATATGAGAACACCTTCGTCCGGACCAAGGTCGCACGCCAGTTGCCGTATCCTTTCCACTTCGGCACCCGAATCTTCTGCAGCACGATCTACGAAAACGTTGGGTATCCGGTTGCCAACTATGTCCAAGCAGGGATCCCACAGCAGTTCCCGCTTGAGTACGTAGCGCAACATCAACCCGTGCGGCCAGCTGATAAGGGCCGAGGCCAGCAGCGTGTCAGCAGTGCTCGCGTGCCGAAGCAGGAGTATATAAGGACCACGCCCGAGGTCGATGTCCCCCTCTACTTCAAACCGCATCCCGAACAATCCGATCACCGCCCGAAGAAGAGTTGCCCCCCACCATGCCTGCAGGCGAAAATGCAGGCCTAGCCAACGGTCGCGGTCCATGCCGACCGTCTTCCGCCACGCCCAGAAGGCCAGGCTTGCCGCCAGGCCCAGCATCTCGCATCCCAGGTATACCGTTACGACCAGCGCGCAGCGCAGAGCCACGCCGTTGTTGCGACGAAACAGGTCAGTGGCGGCCGCTACAAGCAACCACGCAGGTGCAAGGGCCATCCACGCTATCCACGCGACGATATATCCCGGCACTGTCAACAGCCTGCGGCGTAACATCCTCGCCAGCCCTCAAACGTGATTCCGGAGCATGAGCTCCCGGGGATGAGGTTCCAGGAAAAGCTGCCCCTCCAGGTATTCTATATAGTGCATCCTGACCTGGGCATTGTCGCTCTCGGTTCGGCCGGCCTGTTGGCTGCCACGCTTACGCTGCAACCGAAACAACCGCGCCCAGCCTACCTGCTCGCTTTGCTGGGGCTGCTGCCATTCTCGTTTCAGACCATCATCCTCGATGCGATAGCCTGGCCCGCCTATTTCTGACCTACTTCTTCGCCATCATCGCTCACCACCAGCTCGGGCCTTCTCACCGCCGGACAACACCCCGGCTCGCAGGGGTCGATCCGGGGACCGAGCGAGCCAAGGGCCAGCCTCCGGGAGCCGGGTACCAGTCGCTCGTCTAACAGTTCGCGTATCATCGAGACAAACCGTGGAGCAGTCCCAACCGTAGGCACCCGCACGAGCTTCATACCAAGCTCGTCTGCACGCTCACGAACCTGCACGTCGAGGTCGTAAAGAACCTCCATGTGATCAGAAACAAAACCGGACGGGACGAGTACGACGTACCTGGTTCCCCGCGAGTGCAATGCCTCGAGATGCTCCACGACGTCCGGTCCCAGCCAGGGCTGTGTCGGCGGGCCACTGCGACTCTGGTAAACGTTATCCCACGACTCCACCCCCGCTCCCCGTGCCACCAGCATGGCGGTGTCCTGCAGCTGCAGCTCATAATCGCAGGTATTTGCCATGGCACGCGGCAGGCTGTGGGCAGTAAAAACTACCCTCGCCTCGGCCCGTTCGCCGGGCGAGAGCCCGGACAGGGCCTGCGCGAGGTTTTCAGACATCGGCTCTACAAAACCGGGGTGATTCCAGTATGGACGCAACTTGTCGATTCGAGGGGCTCCCTCCCCCACGGCCAAACACGCGGCTTCAATGTTTTCTTTGTACTGGCGACAGCCCGAGTAGTTGCTGTAGGCAGAAGTCACGAAGGCCAGCGCCGTGCGAACACCGTCACGTTTCATTTCTTCGACTGTGTCTGGCAGAAGCGGATTCCAGTTTCGATTTCCGAAATATACTGGCAACTCGTACCCGTGCTCAGCGAGCTCGGTTTCCAGGGCGGCGATCAAGCAACGGTTCTGGGCGTTTATCGGACTGACCCCGCCAAAGAGCTGGTATTGGCCGGCAACTTCCTCGAGCCTCTCCCTGGGTACGCCACGGCCGCGGGTGACGTTCTCCAGGAACGGCAGAACATCGCCGGCCCCCTCGGGCCCACCAAAAGAAAGAAACAGGACTGCGTCGTAACCAGGCATCTGCAAAGATTTTGTCTGTTAATTTTCCGCAGTCAAAGGTTAACAACAGTTGGCGGTTTAACTGAAAAATCGAATACATAGGAATATCTTGCTCAACGATGTTTCCTGGAGACCTGAGCCCCTACCACCGCGGTCGCCCGCTCGTCCATCGATGTCCCCCCGGTTGGAGCGTTTGTGATCACGCTTCAGTAACGGCGGCGAAGATATTTCTTAGTTTCATGGGGGGCCTGGTTGCGGCCCGTTGGATTGACAGCCGGGTACGAAGTTAAAACGCCAATGAGGTCCCGTCGATGACCTCCCTCCCCCGGTTGGAAAAATATATGCGGCCGACAAAGCTCGGCCGCACCGGGCGCTAAGTTTGCCCGGCGCGGCTCGAACGCTGCCATGCAGTGCAGCTCGCCATGCAGCCTATGCAGCGATCACGCTCGATCACGGGCCACATAAGGGGTTAATAGCCCGTGATTCAGTCCGCGGCCCCGGTAACGGCAGCCTCATCGGGCAGTGAGCACTCCAACTCCAAGTCGATTCCAACCGCCACCTGCAGGGTCAACAGGGCATCGGCCGCGGTCACGCTACCGCTACCGTTGACGTCACACAGGGCTAGCGGACAGTAGACCTCCATGCCGACGGCGTTCTGCAGGGTGCGCAGAGCGTCGGCCACTCCCACCCAGCCGCTGGAGTCGGGATCGCCGCAGCATTCATCGACCAGGAATTCGCTCGCACAGCTTCCCTCGGCGCACACATCTGTGCCAGTACACGGGTCACCGTCGTCGCAGAACTCCTCGTTGGCGGCCACGACGCAGCCCGTGGCGGAATCGCAGCTGTCGTCGGTGCAACCGTTGTCGTCGTCGCAATCAGCAGCCGCTCCGCCCACACAGGCTCCACCTGCGCAGGTGTCCTCCGTGGTGCAAGCGTCGCTATCGTCGCAATCGGCCGAGTTGTCCATGCTGTGACACCCCTGGGTCGAGTCGCAACTGTCGTCGGTGCAACCGTTGCCGTCGTCGCAATCAGGCGCGACCCCGCCCTCGCAGCTACCCGCCGCGCAGGTATCGGCCGTGGTGCAGGCATCGCCGTCGTCGCAGGCGGCCGTGTTGTCGCTGTAGGCACAACCAGTCGCGCTGTCGCAGCTGTCGTCAGTGCAACCCTTGGCATCGTCACAGTCCACCGCCGAGGTGTCCACGCCCGAGCAGGCTCCCTCGGCACACACGTCGCCCGTGGTGCAAGCGTCACCGTCGTCGCAGTCAGTCGTATTGCTCGGATGCAGGCAGGTACCATCGCCGTCACATGAATCGTCGGTGCAGCCATTCCCGTCGTCGTCGCAAACCGTGTCCGCGGTAACGAAACCGTTATCGCTGCATGAACCGCCACCGTCGCAGAGATCCTGGTTTGTGCAGTCCGTGCCTGCGTCACCGCAGGTAGTGTCCGTGGACTCATCGTTGGCCTGGCACGCGCCTCCGTCATCGCAGGTGTCGGCATTGGTGCACTCGGTGTCACTACCGTCACCGCAGGAGGTGTCGGCTTCAACAAAACCGTTATCGCTGCATGAACCGCCACCGTCGCAGAGATCCTGGTTTGTGCAGTCCGTGCCTGCGTCACCGCAGGTAGTGTCCGTGGACTCATCGTTGGCCTGGCACGCGCCTCCGCCGTCGCAGGTGTCGGCATTGGTACACTCGGTGTCACTGCCGTCACCGCAGGAGGTGTCGGCTGCTACAAAGCCGTTGTCCGCGCATGATCCGCCACCGTCGCAGAGATCCTGGTTTGTGCATTCCGTACCTGCGTCACCGCAGGTAGTGTCCGTGGACTCATCGTTGACCTGGCACGCGCCTCCGCCGTCGCAGGTGTCGGCATTGGTGCACTCGGTGTCACTGCCGTCACCGCAGGAGGTGGCGGCTGCTACAAAGCCGTTATCGGCGCATGATCCGCCACCGTCGCAGAGATCCTGGTTTGTGCATTCCGTACCTGAGTCACCGCAGGTAGTAGCCATGGACTCATCGTTGGCCTG
>CAUZFM010000083.1:0-11061 GCA_963579235.1 uncultured Binatia bacterium (SeqCode) | reverse complement strand
CCGCATTGGGGCCCGGTCGCGCCTTTTCGGCTGCTGCTGATTCTGTCATATCTCTCTCCGGCTGGTGTAGCCGGCCTCCCGTTGGACCCGCAGGATTGGTTACCCCGGCCCGGTCTATTGGCGCAACCGGGGGAGTTCCCGCTTGTGCCAAGTGTAAAAGATACACGCCCTGCCCTGAATTGACAAGGCCCGCGTCCCGTCCAGCTTGTTTTTGCGCCCTTGAGGGCTCTCAGGCCCCAGCCAGCTGGGATTCGAGAGCCGTGGGAGGCGCAGAATCGCCAGCTGCCGAGCCCAACTCCTCCACCAGCCACCCCAGCACCAGGCGACCCTCAACTGCGTCGCCTGGAGGAGATATGGCCGCCTCGAAGGACTGTCGCAGGCCGTCCTTGTTGATAAAGGTCCCGCCGCTCTCAAAATGCGTAGCGGTGGCGAGCAAGCAGTCGGCGTAGGCCGCTGTCTCTGTCTTATGGCTATCGAGCACCAGCAGCCCGTCCAGGCCTTCAAGCCAGTCGGCCCACTGCGGGCCCGCTCCAGCCGGGTCACACCCAGCGACGATCGCAAGCGAACAATCAACCGGTGGTCCGTCGGCCGAGCGCATCCCGAGGACCTCTAAGCCCTGCTGGTTAGGAAAGCGGTCTGAGCTTATGAGCAGCTCATCGTCATCGAAGGCTGGTTTCTCACAACGAAAGACCAGGCAGCCCTCGCTCCCCAACAGGCCGGCGACCTGCTTGAGTAACTCGGCTTCTTCCTGGCTGAGTTCCGGCGAGACAATGACAGCTACCGGCCCCGCGTCTTTCAAAAGGCTGGCCGCGTACTGCACCGCGGTTCTCACCGGGCGCGTCAAGAAGCGACCTTGCTCGCGTTTGAGGTGGGCAGAAAGTCGTTCCCCCCCCTGCAACAACGAAGGCACCCGGCGGCCGTGATCGCATATCCAGTAACCGTTGACCTCGGGATTATTACGCGGTTTCACCCTGAAGATTTCGCTGCCGCGGCTGTGAACCTCGATGCTGCAACCGGTTGCGCAACCAGGACATATGGTATCCTTGCTCGACAGATACCAGACCCTCGATTGGAACCTGAACTCCCGGCTCGTGAGAGCACCCACCGGGCAGATATCGACAACGTTGGTCGCGTAGGGATTATCCAGCACCGCCCCCTCGGTGAGGCTGAGTACGCTGTGATCTCCGCGTTCGTTGATCGTGAGTTCGTGGGTCCCGGTAACTTCATCAAGAAAACGCACGCAACGGGTACAGAGGATGCACCGTTCCTGGTCCAGCATGACGTCCGGGCCGATGGGGGTGGCCTTGGCCTTGAGGACCTTCTCATCGAGATCGACGCGGCTCTCGTAGCCGCCGTACTCCATGTAATATTCCTGCAGCTTACATTCGCCGGCCTGATCGCAGATCGGGCAATCGATCGGGTGGTTTATGAGCAGAAACTCCAATACCGAGCGCCCGGCTTCGGCGACGCGGTCATTGTTGGACTCGGCTATCATCCCGTCCTGCACCACTGTGTTACATGCTATCTGCAGCTTGGGCAGCGGCTTGTCCTGCTTCTCGGACAGGGCTTTGATCTCGACGAGGCACATCCTGCAGTTACCGGCTACGGACAGGCCGGGGTGATAACAGTAGTGGGGGATCTCGTGACCGGCCGCCTCAGCGGCATCGATGAGGTTGCTGCCCGCTTCGACCTCGACGTCGACTCCGTTGAATGTTACCCGGGGCACCTTGCTACCTCAGCCTTGCACTGCCGCCAGGCTGCCCAGGAAATCATCGCGAAACTTATCCAGAAAGCTGCGCACCGGCATTGCGGCTGCGTCTGAAAGTGCGCAGATGGTTGTGCCCATCATCCCGCCCGCAACCGAGTAGAGAGTCTCTATATCGGCCTCGGTACCCTCCCCCGACTCAAGACGCAACAGGATGGTCTCGAGCCAGCCTGTCCCCTCCCTGCAGGGTGTGCACTGTCCACACGACTCGTGGTGATAAAAATGGGCGATCGTCCTCAACGTGGCCACCATGTCGGTATCTTCGTCCATCACTATCACACCGGCCGAACCCAGCATCGACCCGGCCGCGGCCACCGAGTCAAAATCCATGGCGAGGTCGACTTCGTCGGCCCGCAGGATCGGCACGGAAGACCCGCCGGGAATAACGGCCTTGAGGGCGCGACCATTGGTAACACCACCTGCGTGAACTTCGATGAGTTCGCGCAACGAGGTGCCCATGGGAAGCTCGAAAACCCCGGGCTTATTGACGTGCCCACTGACGCAGAACAACTTGGGGCCGGGGCTCTTCTCGGGGCCGATGCCCTTGAACCAAGCGGGCCCCTTTTCCATTACGTGGCGTACGCAGGCAAGGGTCTCGACATTGTTGACTATAGTCGGGCATCCGAACAATCCCTGCACGGCCGGAAAAGGCGGCTTAATCCTGGGATGCGCGCGCTTGCCTTCCAGCGACTCGATTAGGCCGGTCTCCTCACCGCATATGTAGGCTCCGGCGCCCAGGTGCACGACAATACCCACCGTGTGTTCGGTACCGAATATTTTCTCGCCGAGAAAACCCCGGGCCTCGGCCGCTTCCACCGCGCGACAGAGAATGTCGTAGCCCTTGCGGAACTCTCCGCGGACATAAATAAACGCTTTCTCGCTTCCTATCGCATAGGCCGACAGGATCATGCCCTCTATGAGCTGATGGGGATCGTTCTCTATCAGCAGGCGATCTTTAAAAGTACCGGGCTCGCTCTCGTCGGCGTTGCACAGAAGGTACACCGGCTTGCCCGTGTCCCGGGCCACGAAGCCCCACTTCATGCCGGTCGGAAAACCAGCGCCGCCCCTGCCTCGCAATCCCGATTCCTTGACGGTATCGATTACCTCGACAGGGGCCATCTCGTCCAGCACTCGCCTGGCAGTAGCGTAGCCCCCGTCGGCCACGTAATTTTCTATGTCGCACAGGTCACTTTCCTGGTCGAGGTAGTGAAGCAACACTCGTTCGGGGTACGCGCTTTCTGTCATCGGGATAGCCTGTGGACTTCAGCTGGTCGCGTCTGAAAACGCGCTGCGCTGTTTCTGTCCCTGGATCTTTCGCTGCAGCGCCATCAGGCCGTCGAGGACACTCTCGGGCCGTGGAGGACAGCCGGGGACGTACACGTCCACCGGTATTATGCGATCAATCCCGGGGACGGTTGTATAGTTGTCATAGAAACCGCCGGTCGACGCGCAGGCACCGAAGGCCATTACCCAGCGGGGCTCTGCCATCTGCTCGTACACCCGCTTCAGGATCGGTGCCTGGCGACAGGTAACGGTACCGATAACCATGAGCAGGTCGGCCTGCCTCGGTGTAAAACGGGGAAGAAGCGCTCCGAAGCGGTCGATATCGTAGGGAGCCATGGACAGCGACATGTACTCCATGGCGCAGCAGGCGGTAGCGAAGGGGTACGGAAATATCGAGTATTTGCGCGCCCAGCCCAGGGCCGCGTCGAGCGACGTCAGAACTGCTGTTTCAGCGAGCACGGCCTCGTCACCCCGGGTGCCGGCCAGGGTAGGAAGCCTGTTGTCATCAGTCTGGAGGGGCTTGGCCACGCAAATGAAAGGTAGCGGCTGGAGGCCGATAAAACAACGTTTGTTGCAATCACGCGCACCGCTCGCTACAAGCGCGGCGCATGCCTGACCTGTTGCCTTTTGTTCATCTACTGGCCTCGTCCATCTTCCTGGGAACCTCGGTTTTCATGGCCTTGCTCCTGCCCTCAGCAGCAACAGGAGCGGCCGACGCCGTGAGACGGCGATCGCGCTACGTGGTGTTGCTGAAGGTCTACGGCCCCCTGTCGATCGGCTCGCTGGGAGTCGTGCTGATCACCGGCGCCTACCAGGTGACCTCCTACAAGCAGAACCTCGGGAGCAACTACTTCGAACTCCTCGGCGCCGCCCTGGCCTGGAAACTGACGATGGCCTTCCTGGTCATCATGCTGGCTACCTGGGTCGCCATCGGCATGGGCCTGCGCATGGTCAGGGCCGAGCAGGGAGGCCTGCCCGTCACCGACCCGGCACTGGACAAGCTCCTGATGAGGATCTCGGTCGGCTTATGGATGACCATCATCGCAACCGCTTACACACTGTGGGTCGCCCTGCACATGACGTCCGTAGCTCACTGACCTCGGACAGTGAACTTCACCCTTCTCGACCCGGATTCTTCGCTGCCACGTAGCTGGTGGCTCGAACAAGCGCCCTCGGTTGAGCGGGTAGAGCTCGAGATCGGAGCGGGTTCCTGCGGCTTCCTCCTGGAGGCTGCCCGCCGCAACCCTTCGACGCTGTACGCCGGTTTCGAGATTCGCTTCGGCCTCGTAAAGGCGTTTAAGGCGGCAGGCAATCGACCGCCCAATGCGCTGCTCTACGGGCTGGACGGACGCTGGGTTACTTCCTGTATGCTTGCACCCGAAAGCATAGATACCTTCCATGTTTACTTCCCCGATCCCTGGTGGAAGAAGCGCCACCACAAGCGTCGCTTGTTTACCGGCGAGTTCTGCCGCGGGGTCGCCCGAAGCCTCAACGCCGGCGGCGAGCTTAGACTCGTTACCGACGTGCGAGTGATGTACGAGAGCGCGCTGAATGGATTACTGGAAGCGGGCTTGAAGCCGCGTCCCGATGGGCGCCGGTCAACAGACCCTGCTGAAAAAACCGCCGAGCCGTACTGCTCGGCCTACGAAGCAAAATACCGCAGGCAGGGACGCGAGCTGCACGAGGCTGTCTTTGTTCGTGGCGGTGCTGCCTGAGGGACGACGCGAGCTGAATCAGCCCGTGGCAACTGCTTCGACGTCGGGAGCCAGAAAACGACGCGCGGCCTCTGCGATACCGGCGGCATCGAGCATGTGGCGCGCGTAGAGATCGACCTGGGTACCGGATTCACCGTAGCCCAGCACTCCGTGCCTGCGGACGACCACGTCCGGCATCTCCGACAGGGCCTCGACAACGGCACTTCCGAGCCCACCAACCACACCGTGATCTTCGACCGTCATCACCCGACTAGTGTTCGAAGCTACTTCTCTCAGCAGCTGTTCGTCCAGCGGCTTTATGGTGTGAATGTTGACCACTCCCGCGTCCAAGCCGCCAGCAGCGAGCAGCTCGGCGGCTTCGAGGCAGTTTGCGACCACGCCGCCGGAAGCAACCAGCACCAGGTCCTTGCCCTCGCGCAGCCGTATGCCTTTTCCAAACTCGAAGCTGTAGTCCGCGTCAAAGATGTCGGGTAGCGCCTGCCTGGTGAGACGAAGGTAAGCGGGGCCCACGTAATCGGCCAGGAACTCGGTCGCGCGCTCGGCTTCTACCGCGTCGGCCGGCTGCAGCACGACCATGTTGGGCAGCGAACGCATGAGAGCCACGTCTTCGAGCCCCATCTGGCTGTAACCGTCTTCGCCGGTCCCCACGCCCGCGTGGGTGCCCACCAGGCACACGTTGGCGTTGTTGTAGCCCACGGACATACGGATCTGCTCGAAGCGGCCAGCGAGAAAACACGCGAAACTGGAAACAAAAGGCACCTTGCCGGCCATCGCCAGCCCGGCCGCAACGCCGACCATGTTGCCCTCAGCGATGCCCAGCTGGATGAAGCGGTCGGGGAATTGCTCCGAGAACTTTCTCGTGTTGGTCGAACACGAAAGATCGCCATCGACCACGACCACGTTCTCGTGTGTCGCGCCCAAGCGCGCCAAAGCCTCTCCGAAAGCAACCCTGGTAGCTTTTGCCATCTCAGTTGTCCTGCGCGGCGCCAACACCGAGTTCGAGCAGTGCTTGCTCGAGCTCATTGTCGTCGGGGGCCTTGCCATGCCACGCGTGTGTATCTTCCATGAAAGACACACCCTTGCCCTTGATGGTCTGGGCGATGATCACTGTGGGTTTTTCGTCGTTCGCCCTGGCGCTGTCGTAAGCTGCAAGCAACGAATCTATGTCGTTTCCATCCACGTCGACCACGTGCCAACCGAAAGCCTGCCACTTATCAGCCAGCGGCTCGAGGTCCATGATGTTGGCAACCCGACCGTCCAGTTGGACTTTGTTGTAGTCGACTATGCCCGTGAGCTTGGCCAGCCCGAAATTTCCGGCAGACATAGCCGCTTCCCAGACCTGGCCCGCTTGGATCTCTCCGTCACCCATCAGGCAGTACGTACGATAATTGTTTTCATTGTCGAGTTTTTCGGCAAGCGCCATACCAACCGAAACCGACAACCCCTGCCCGAGTGAGCCGGTCGCTGCCTCTATCCAGGGCAGGCGCACGTGGTCGGGATGCCCCTGAAGGCGACTGTCGATACTACGCAGGGTCGAGAGTTCTTCTTCCTCTATGCAGCCGGCCCGGCACAGTGCCGCGTAAAGCACCGGCACCGCGTGCCCCTTGGACAGGATGAAACGGTCGCGCCCCGGCCAGGAAGGTTCCTGGGCGCGAAAGCCCAGTTCCTTGAAATAGAGGGTGGCCAATATTTCTGCCGCCGAAAGAGAGCCACCCGGATGTCCTGAAACGGCGGTGGCGATCATTTTCAGGCTATCCGCGCGCAGTTCCTGCGCCAGCCCTGAGAGTTCTTTTGTAGACAGCACGACCACGGAGGTTGCCCTTGAAATGCCGGGGTGTCAACAACCACGGTGCCTTCCGCATAGATCAGGTTGCTTGCTGCCAGTGGCTGGAATTCCAGGCCCTGCCCTCGTCCACGACCACGTTCACGAACTTCACCTCAGGCCCTCGAAAGCCTTTGCCAATTGAGCTGATAGCGCAATTATCCACGCGGATACGCCTGAATTCATCAAGGGCGAGACCCAGGTAGTGACAAAGGGTAGAACGGATAATGTCTCCGTGCGAAATGAGCAGAGCGCTACTCCCGGAAGGCAATTCTTCGACCACGGCAAGTGCCCGCAGCTGCACCTGTTCGATAGTTTCGCCGCCAGGAGTCGGGCGACGGATCGGGTCTTCGAGAAAGGCCGCGTAATCGGGATCTTCGCGGATCTCCTCAAAGGTCATCCCCTGCCAGCGGCCGAACTGCACCTCGCCGAGGCGGGTGTCGGTCACGACCCGTGCGCCGCTTTCTTCAGCCACTATGTCGGCGGTTTGTACGGCGCGCAGAAGCGGACTCGCTATGATGGATTCTACTCCTAATCGCGCCAACGCCCTGGCCGCGACGCGAGCCTGCTCAACGCCGTTGGCGTTGAGCGGTATGGCGGCCTGCCCCATTATCCGCCGCTGGATATTCCAGTCGGTCTCGCCGTGCCGCATGAGCAGCACCGAAGCGTGCTCAGCAGCCTCAAGCGGCATCAGCGCTGCTGTCGGCCTCGCCTCCACCCGCCAGGCTGCAGAACTCCTCGTAGTCGATGAGCTCGCTTATCGTAGGGTTGTCGCCACACATCGGACAGGCCGGGTCGCGGCGCAGCTTCATAAGGCGGATCTCCATGCCCAATGTTTCTATGTGAGCGAGCCTACCGATAAGGGGCTTGCCCGCACCCAGGATCAACTTCATGGCCTCCAGCGCCTGTATGCATCCGACCAGTCCCGGCAACACGCCGAGTACTCCTGCTTCCTGGCAACTGGGAGCCATCCCCGGCGGCGGCGGCTCGGGAAACAAGCAGCGGTAACAAGGGCCTTCGCCGGGATGAAAAACGGTCGCCTGCCCCTCGAACTGGAAGATACTGCCGTGCACGTTGGGTGTGCCGGTCATTACACAGGCATCATTGACCAGGTAACGGGTAGGAAAATTATCGCAGCCATCAACCACGAGGTCGTAATCCTTGAGGATATCCATGATGTTGCTCGAGTCGAGCCTCATGCGGTGCTGCACAACGTTGATGTCCGGGTTCAAGCCGGTGAGCGTGATAGCCGCCGACTCGGTCTTGAACATGCCCACCCTGTCGTTCGCGTGCAATATCTGTCGTTGCAGGTTGGACATATCGACGACATCGTCATCGACTATGCCTATGGTGCCTACGCCCGCCGCCGCGAGGTAATAAGCCGCTGGAGAGCCGAGACCGCCCGCTCCCAGGCACAGCACCCTGGCCTTGAGCAACTTGGCCTGCCCTTCCTCGCCGACCTCGGGCAGGAGGAAGTGGCGGCTGTACCTCTCGAGTTGTTCGGGCGTAAAAGCGAAATCCTTTTCCCACTCGTGCCCGGCGCCCTTCCAGGCCCCGTAGCCACCGGCCATTGAGCAGACACTGCTGTAGCCCATGGTTTTGAGTTGACGAGCCGCCAGCATGGAGCGCACCCCGCTCTGGCAGTAAACCACCAGGGGCGTGTCGTGATCGGCGACCTTGGCTTCAACCTGCATTTCGAGAAATCCCCGGGGTAGACTCAAGGCTCCCGGAACGTGGCCTTCGCGAAATTCTTCTTTTTCGCGCACGTCGACCGAAACGTGGCCGTCCGCGCCAGCCAGCAGTTTTTCCGCTTCATCCGCGGTAATCTCGGGGATTTCGCGGCGCGCGTCAGCTAGGATTTCGTCGTAGGTACTGGCCATGTCGGGTCCTCCAGACCGCGGCAGCGCGGCTCGGTCAAGCGGCCAGTTTAGCTCGAATCAGCGTTAGTTGGTAGCTCGGTCCGTTAACGGACAAAAGCTGACCGGCGGCCGCGGGAAAGCCAGGCGCGGGCTCAACTAGAGTCGGGGGCGCTGCGGGGCTGGTCGCCCGCGCTTTGCTCGGCGTGAATTTTCATCAGGGCCGCACGGCCTTCGTTCTCAATAATCCGGGATCGGTCCATCAACTGAGCCTTGTCTTCGATGAAATCGACCCTGCTGTAACCGGGCACTCCCGGGTGAACGGCAGTGTCCATTCGTATCGCATCGCAGGGACAAGCCTCTACGCAGTAACCGCAGTAGATGCAGCGCAGGGTGTCGATCTCATATCGCACGGGATATTTCTCAACCGCGTTGTCCGGGTGCTCCCCGGCTTCGATATTAATGCAACGAGCGGGACAAGCGGTGGCGCAGAGAAAGCAGGCCGTGCAGTTGACCGCGCCGTCGTCCTTCAGTGTGAGCCGGTGGGCACCGCGATACCCCTCGCCGTAGTTCAGCTGGGCATCGGGATACTGGATTGTAACCGAGGGTGAACCACCATCACGACCCATCTGCCTGAGACCGTGTCCCAGTAGGTTGCGCCAGAAGCGCTTGCCGGTGACGAACAGGCCACGGATGATGGCGGGAAGATAAATTCGCTCCCGGAACCCGAGCTCCTCAGGTCTACGCATTCAAATCTCCAACTTCCCGGTCGTCGTGATCAAGCCCAGCTTAGAAAATTCAGGCCACTAAGCGCAGCGCCTCTACGCTGCGCCGGCTTTTGAGGCGGGCTATCCACTCGGCTACCGGCGGCTTGAGGTCAAGTTCCATTTCAAGTGAAGCCAGGTCCAGGACCAAGGGGGCAAACGACACGTCGGCAAGCGAGAACTCACCGACTATGTATTCCTTGTCTTTGAGCATCCCATTGAGCATGCCCAGGCCCGACCTGATTGCGTTGCGGGCAGTGTCACACTTCTGCTCATTACGATCGTCAACCGCTACCGTGAGCTGCTGCCTCAGGGACATTCCCGGAAGAGTAAAAACCCTGTCGGCGTAATCTTCGAGCATGCGGGCCTTGGCCCTGTCGGCTGAATCCTCGGGCAGGAGATTGGGAAAAGGGTACTCATCGTTGAGGTACTCGTTTATGAGGGTGGACTCGTAGACAACGATGCCCTCGTCGACCAGGACTGGAACCTGCCCGAAGGGGTTCAAACGCCTGAACTCAGGGCTGCGCTGGGCACCAGCCGCGAGGTCCACGGTCTCGGTGTCATATGATAGTTCTTTTTCCGCCAGTACAATCCGCACTTTCTGTGCAAACGGGCAGTCGGGATGGTCGTAAAGTGTCATGGAGCTTTTCGTTACCTCAACCCGAGAAACTACCCCATTACACGGGGCTGTGCAAAGCAGGCTCTGAATGAGCGTCGACCACCCCCGCCCCCACGGCGTCTCCCCAGACGTTGACCGTCGTCCGGAATCGGTCAAGCAGCCAGTCAACAGCCAGTATGGCGGATATACCGTCCGCGGGCAGCCCCACGGCCTCCAGTACCAGCACCATGGTTACCAGCCCGGCCTGTGGAATGCCCGCAGCTCCGACCGATGCCAGCGTCGCCGTGACAACGATCAGCACCTGCCCCCCGAAAGACACATCGATACCCGAGGCCTGGGCGATGAACATCACCGCAACTGCCTCGTAGAGCGCAGTTCCGTCCATATTGACGGTTGCGCCCAGGGGCAGAACGAAGCTGGCCGTATCAGAACGGACGCTGTTCCGCTTTTTGGAGAGGTCCATTGTCAGCGCGAGGGTCGCCGAGCTCGAGGCTGTCGAAAAAGCAGTCAACAGCGCTTCGCCCAGGTTGTAGGCGTAACGAAGCGGTGATCTCCCGGTCAGTAGCTTGAGCAGAACCGGCAACACGATGAAGCCGTGTATCCCCAGTCCCAGCACTACGCAGAAGCAATACTTACCGATGGCGGCCACCTCGGCAAAAAAAGCAGCGCCGCCACCCGCCTTGCCCAGGTGCGCGGCCAGCAGGGCGGCAATGCCCAGCGGCGCGACGAACATCAGCCAGTGAACCATGCGCAGCAGGGCCGCGGTACTGGCGCCGAAAAAATTCCTCACGGGTTCCGCGCGCTCTCCAGCCGAAGACAGTGCCAGGCCGAAGGCCAGCGCAAACAGCATCACGGGCAAAACCTTGAACGACACGGCGGCTTCGAAGAGGTTGTCTGTGAAAAGACTGCCGACGATATTCTGCACACTGGTGGTCTGAACGCTCGGAGCCGAGCTGCTTCCCAACGAGACACCGACTCCGGGTTCAAAGATACTCACGACCACCAGGCCCGTAGTAACCGCGATCACGGTGGTCGCCAGGTACCATGAAAAGGTCAGGCCGACGATACGATTGAAACTGCCCATGCGGTACAGTCCGGCCACTGCGTCGACCATCGAACAGAAGATCAGGGGTAGAACCAGCACCCGAAGCAGGTCGAGAAAGAGATCCCCGATCCACGCGGTAGAGAGCGCAGCCTCGCCGCCTACCCAGCCCCAGGCCACCCCCACAAATACAC
>CAUZFM010000082.1:0-11233 GCA_963579235.1 uncultured Binatia bacterium (SeqCode) | reverse complement strand
CGGCTCCAGCTGGTAGAGTTCCGGGCGGGCCTGTCGGCCGATTTCGAGCAGGTCTTCGAAACCCGCGGTGGTGACCAGTGCGGTGCGCGCGCCTTGTCGCTGCAACATCGCGTTGGTGGCAACGGTGGTGCCGTAGCCCAGGCGGTCGGGCGGCGTTCCGTCGAACAGGCGCGCCAAGGCATCGAGTACCGCGCGGCCGGGGTCGTCAGGCGTGGACAGCAGCTTGCACCAACCGCTGCTACCGTCCGAACGGCGGTAGACCACGTCGGTGAAAGTTCCACCGGTGTCTACGCCTACCTCGAGTCTGCCTTGAGCATTGCTCTGCACGCGTTCGATTCTACCGCGGGCCCGTGGCGCAGGGCGTTGCCCGCCCCGCGAGTTGCCGTCAGCGGCAGTCAATAGCCGTTGCTGCCCGGCTTTAACAACCCCGCCCGGTCGGGCTCTTGCGGGCGTAGCCGGGTGGGGTCAGAATGATGGGCGATGCGTTCTTCTCCGCTTGTTGCCCAAGTCCGGCACACGTTCGTTCTCATGGCCGTGGCCGCCTTCTTGACGGTGGTGACGCTGTTGTCGGCGTCCTCGGTCCTGGCGACAGAACCGCCCTTACCGCTGTATATGGCTGCGGAGCTACCGGAAGCCGAGATCAAACAACCCGATGCTTCGCGAGAGGACGCTTCGCAAGAGGATCTCCTCGAAGACGGCCCCCAGGCGGCCCCCTGGCAGCCGGTTTCGGCTGCGGGCGAACGCCGCCTCGCTATAGCCGGCAGCGACCGCGTGCTGCTGTCCATGGTCCCGGTACAGGTAGCCGCCGGTGGTCGCGTGTTCGTGTACGGCGAGCTACCGGCCTCCCTGCTGGGCCGAAAGCTGGACGCCGAGGTGCTGCTCTACGAAGAAGGCGCTTGGAAGCGAAGGCATGTTTTCAGTCCGGGCGAGGGCAAGCTCGGCCGCCTGAGCAGCACGCTTGTTGTTCCCGAACGTGAACCCGGACCGGTGGTGGCGGCCTTGTACGCGCAGTTGGCCACCAACGGTGGCGCGCGCACCATCAGCAGTCTGCCGGTAAGCATTCCGCGCTCTTCGGAACTGCGTTTTGGATACAGCGTAGAATCCGAGGACTGGAAGGGCCTTGCGCCGGTGTCCATTACGGTTCGCGCGCGGGTGTTCGAAGACGGACGGCCCGGGTTGCGGGCGCAGAAGCTTTTCAGCGCGACGCTCGACCCTGGCCAATTGGAGCCGGCCTGGTTTGACATCGACGTGGATGTTTCGTCGCTTGGGGGCAGGCAGGTCAGCATAGAGTTCGAGTCGCGTTCTGTGGCTGGCGGCTCGAAAGTGGTACCGGCGGTGGTGTGGAGCTCGCCGATGGTGGTCGCCCGGAAGAGCCGCGACAGGCGTCCCTCCCTGGTCATAGTCGGGCTCGATTCATTTCGCTATACGAGCATGGGCTGCTGCGGTTCGCGGCGCGACACTACGCCTTTCATGGACGAGTGGTTCGGTGGCAACGGTGCGATCTTTGACAACGCGTCAACCCCGTCGGTCACTCCGCAATCGGCGTGGATGAGCTTGTTTACCGGGCTGTACCCATCGGTGCACGGCGTGCTCGACAACAACGAAGAGCTGTCGCCGCAGGTGGACACGCTGGCCGCGTTGCTGTCGCGGGGGGGCTACCGCACCGTGGCTTTCACCGAGGGTGGTGCCGCGGGAACCTCGAGCCCCCTGGTCGCCGGCTTCGACAGCTTCGTGGCCGACGAGGGCTACGACCTGGCCGACGCCGAGGGCCGCTTGACCAGCACGCTCGAGGCCGCGGGCAACTGGGTCAACGCGCACTCGGACGAACCCTTCTTCATGTTCGTGCACAGCTATCGGCTGCATGCACCGCACGTTCCGCCGCAGGGCTACGGCAGCATGTTCAAGGACGATAAGTTGTTTGCCGACAGTCGCGTCAACGAGGGCGCCCTGGTGCGCTACGAACGCGAACTGCGCTACGTGGACGACCAGCTCGGCATCTTCGTGGACTCGGTGGTGAGAAAACTCGACGGCAACGTGGTGGTGGTGGTCACCTCCGATCACGGCCAGGAGTTTCTAGAGCACGGTGCGAGGGGCGCGGGCAGCCATCTCTACGAAGAATCGCTGAAGGTTCCGCTCATGATGAGTGGCCCGGGCATAAAAAAATCTACCCGCTACGACGCTTCGTTGAGCCTGGTGGACCTCGCGCCCACGCTGGTGGAGCTGTTGGGCATCGACGCGCCACCGGGCATACAGGGAGTGTCGCTAGCCAGTTCGCTGGGCAGCGGCCTGCCGTTTTCGCTGTCGCCTCGGTTCAGCGAGGCCAGGGGGCGGCTGCGCGTGGACGAGAGCGGCAAAGGCCTGCGCTGGAAATCTCCCGCTTACGCGGTCAAGCAGGGACGCTACAAGCTCATCATGCAGCCGACCTCGGGTGGTGGGCAGGAGTTGGAGGCCTACGACCTCGCGATTGATCCGGCTGAGCGCAACAACCTTCTGGCCGGCGGCGGGCAGGCACCTGCCTGGGCGGCCACGCTGACCGAGGCCCTCATGGGCTATCCCGTTGCCTGCCAGCAGGTGGCCAGGGGGGCCGGCCCGAGCGCTCAGCGTGGATATGCCGGGCTGCTCAAGTCGCGCGCGCTTGGCGAAGCGACCATCCGCAAGCGCTGAGTCAGCCCGCGGTCACCGATACGTTTTCGATCCTCGCCGAGGGCACGAGCGCCGAGCTGCTGACCAACCTGCGCTCGGACGAGAGCGCGCTTATGTTGTGCAGGGCCTCGAACAGGTTTCCGGCTATCATGGTTTCGTGTATCGGCCGGCGCTGTCCGTTCTCGACCAGGAAGCCGTTCTTGACCACGCCCGAAAAGTCTCCCGTCACCGCGTTGGTACTACCTGAAAAACGGTTGACGAGTACGACGGGGCCGCCGTCGCTTGCCAGCAAATCGCTTTCTTCACCGGCGGCCAGCTGGATGTAGTTCGGGCCGATACCAGGGGGCGATGATGCCGACCCCGCGGCGTGGCCGGTCGAGCGGGAGTTGCCACCGGCGAGCGTCGCTTCGTGCTGGTTAAACAGGAAGGTGCACAGACGTCCGCCCTCGATGATGGTGGTTTTTGCCGTCGCTACGCCTTCGCGATCAAAGGGGCTCGAGCTCACCATCGAGTCGACGGTCGCGTCGTCGACCAGGCTGAAATTCTCGCAGGCCACGAGCTGCTCGAGCTTGTCGGCCAGGGGGCTGCGGCCCTTGCGGACGGTGTCGGCGCATAGCGCCCCCATCAGGTTTGACAGAAGGAACTCGGCAACGGCTTCGGGAGACAGCACAACGGGGCCGCGATAACTAAGGCCCTCGCCGGCGCCCAGCCCGGCCAAGCACTTGTCGGTAAAGCGTTCTGCCGTTTTGAGCAACGCCGCTTCGAAGCCGTCCAGCTTGCAGCTGGACTCGCTGTCGTAGTCAAAGCTGGCAATGTCTTCTCCGTCCACCGCCATACCGAACAGGGATCCGCCGGCCATCGTAGTGGATTTTTCTTTCTCGATTCCCAGCGAGTTGACGAGCGCGCTGCGCTCGATCGAAAAGCTCACCGATCCTGAGTCAATGGTGACGCGCGGGTCACGCGACTTCACCGCTTCGGCCAGAGCCGCGGCGAGGCGGCTGGAGTCGGCCACTGTCATTTCTTCGATCGCCGGGTCGTAAAGGCCCTCGACGGTAGTGCTGTCACCCGGGGGTGCAAAGGCGTTGGCCTCGTCGGCTGGGATTACCGCCGCTTGCTCGAGCGCTTCTTTTACGCTGTCGGCCAGGCGTCGCTCCGATACGTCGTTGGCGGTGACGAAGGCCTTCGAGCCCTGGCGTATTACCCTGAGCCCGAACACGGTTTCCTCGCGGGACTGAACGGTGTGCACTTCGCCCGACTCGATGTTGGTTTCTACTCCGCGGCCGCTTTCGACTATGGCTTCGGCCTGTTCGGCGCCTGCGTCAATGGCCATGTCGACCAGTTGTTTGCAGATCTCCAGCGGATCCCGGGGTGACACACTCCCCCCTGTCGAGCTCACTGCTCGCCCCCGAGCAGTGCCTTGCATCTAATGTAGGGTCCGCCTGCGTCAACCTTGGCTGGCTGCCCCTTGCCGCAGTAGCCCGACCCGAGGTCCCAGCGAAAACTGTCCGACACGCTGTCCACCGTCGACAGCACGTCGAAGGCGATTCCGGTCACCGTGACTCCCTTGACCAGCGCCCCGAGTTTGCCGTCCTTGATCTCGCGCGCTTCCTGCACGCCGAACATGAACTCGCCGGTGGCGTCGGCCTGGCCGTTGCGAGGGCCGTCGAGGAGGTAGCCGTGGCTCGTGCTCGCGATCATCTCTTCGAGGCTGGTCTGCCCCGGCTCGAGGTAGGTGTTGCGCATTCTTATGAGCGGCTCGTCGGCGTACTCCCAGGCCCTGGCGTTGCCCGTGGGCGCGACACCGTAGCGCGCCGCGCTCTCGCGGTTGTGAAGATAGGACTCGAGTATGCCGTCGCGGATGATTACCGTGCGACCGGCGAGCACGCCCTCGTCGTCCACCGGTATGGTGCCGCCGGCGCCGTCTTCGAGTTCCGAAGCGCCGCTGTCGCACAGCGTAACCAGGTCGCTGGCCACGCGCTGGCCCAGTTTCCCAGCCGCTACCGATCCTGCCTGCACGAAGTCGGCTTCGACCGTGTGGCCGATGGCCTCGTGCACCAGCAGTCCCACTATCGAGGGCGCGAGGATGACCGAGGCACGGCCGCCCTGTGGGTGCCCGGCCGACAGAAGGTCAACCGCGGTGCGCGCCGCCTTGCCGGCAAAGTACTCGCCGTCGCCGTGGCGAAACAGGCACTCCCAGCCACCGGTAGTGCCCACCGCTTCGAAACCGGTCGACATCTCTCCATTTCTTTCCGCCACCGCCTGCAGGCGCAGCTCGGGTCGCACCAGGCGAAAACTAGCAGCGGCCCCGTCGGTGGTGACGATGGCTTTTTCTTCAAAGATCTCCGAGTAGCCGCAGGTAGCAGACGATACCGACGATGAAGAACCGCGTACGGTTTCTTCGAGCTTGCGGGCCATGCCGACTTTTTCTTCGAGCGAGCGCTGCTCTATCTCCTCGACTCCCGGTTGGCTGAAGTCACCGGTGGCAAGCTTGACCTCGGGCAGGTCGGCTACCGCCTCGCTTCGCAGCGAGGCGCCCGAGCGCGCGGCGGCCCGCGCCGACTCGATGGCTCGCTTGACGTCGGCGGGTTCTGAACTGCCGGTGGATGCGAATCCCCAGGCGCCGTTCTCGAGCACGCGCACCCCCAGCCCGGCAACCGAGCGCGAGCTGCTGCTTTCGACCTTGCCCTTTTCTACGACCACACTGCGGGAGGTCTTGGCGTGGTATCTGAGCTCAACGAAGCCACCTGCCGAGGCGGCGGCCTGCTTGAGGGTCTCTATTACTCCAGTGGCGGACATTGGCCTATTCTAAGCATGTTTTCGGGTTGTTCAACATCAGGCGACGCGGGGGCTTGTGTGCCCGCTCGCGCTGCGGTAATTAACCGGGTGGATTCCGCACCTGCAGCGGGTGCACCGGCCAAGCCGGGGCGCAAGATCAAGGTAAATCCCTTGCGTTGTAAGTCGGAATCCTGCGATGGCCTCCTGGCCTTCGAGGAAACGGATGAAGGATTTCTCATGGGTAACATGATTCTTCTGGCGGATGAGGTTGAGGGGAGGCGGTTTTTTCCGTGCCCGAAGTGCAGGGGTCGCAACCTGGTCGACGAAGTCGAACACGGTGGCAGGACCCGCGTCCGCGTTTTTGGTTTTGAGCCCGACGAGTAGCGAGGGAGCGGCATCTGCCGCGTGCTGTTCTTCGGGCGACAGTCACTGACATCCACTGGTTTCTTTTTCGTGCACCGGGTAGTGCCTTGCGCGCTTTTGCGCGCTCGGTTGGTGTACCGAGTGAGAAGTTTAAATAAGTACAAGGTGTTGCGTGTACAGAGCGCGGCGCTGCCCGTGGCCGCGCTGGCCTGCGCGCTGCTCGTCATTCCCTCGTTTTCGGGGGCCGGTTCGCTCCCGGAAGGACCAGGCCAGGCTGTCTCAGTGGAGGCGCCCCGACGGCCGAGCAGCCAGCAGCTCAACAGGCTGGACCGGCTCGAGCCCCTGATTCGCTACTTCACCTCCTTGTCTTACGGCCCCGACGACGCGCGCGTGAACGGCGACTACATTCGCGCTTTGATACTCACCGAGTCGGGCGCCAACATACGCGCCCGCTCGCGCAAGGGTGCAAGGGGCCTGACGCAGATCATGCCGTCTACGGCCAGGTGGGCCGTGGCTCACCTCGCCCGCGAAAACTACGACTACCTGTACGTAGACGAGGGCGTGTTCAAGGATTTCGTGGCCGACGATCTTTACCATCCGGGCTTGAACGTGTTGCTGGCCTGTTATCTCAACGCCACTTACAACCAGCGTTTTGATGGACAGATTGAGTTGATGGCCGCGGCCTGGAATGCCGGGCCCGGGGCGGTGCGACGCTATGGAAACCAGCCGCCCCCTTACCCCGAAACACTTACCCTGATCAGGCGAGTGCTGGGATACATAGATTTCTTCACGGCTACCGTCGGCGTTAATCCCGCATCACCCGGGCTGGCTCTCAAGTAGCCAGCTTTCTAGTAGCCAGCTACAACGTAGCCGGCCGGCTGGCGGGGTCGGCGGTCTAGTGAAGGGTGCGTACGCGCTCGTTGCTGGCGCCGGCCACCGAAGCGTCGTTGTGCGAGCGCTCCCTGGCGAAGGGCAGCAGGGTCTCCATTACCCAGGAACCTTTTACGCGCTTGCCGGTGAAAACCACCCGCGAAGAAGACCTCTTTGAACCACTTTTTTCGTTACGCTTTGCCATGCTCGTTTTTCCTCCCGAAAGACTGTGGGTGGATAAAAGCAGGGCTCGTGCCAGCGTCGTGGCAGGCAGTTAAAAATAGTTAAACTATTGAAATTGCAGGAGAAGTGACCTCGCAGGCGCCATGGCAAAGGGCACGGCAATGAACCGCGCGGTACAGGATTGTCCGCCTCAGCGGCCTTTGAACTGAGGGCTGCGTTTTTCGAGAAAGGCGGTCACGCCTTCGGCGTAGTCCTCGCTCTGAAAACAGAGCGAGACAAGGTCATTGACCTCATCGGGAGATATGCGGCCGACTCTGCGCGAGGCCTGTTTTGAGTAGGCCAGCGCGAGGGGAGCGTTTGACGCTACCTGGGCAGCCATTTTCCTGGTGGTTTCTTCGAGCTCGTCCGAGCTTACACAGCGGTGCAGCATTCCCATGCGCAGCGCTTCTTCGCCTTGCACGAAGCGGCCGGTAAGCAGCAGGTCCAGCGTCGTGGCCTCTCCGAGCAGGGCCAGCAGCCGCTCGAGCGCGTGGTGCGGGTAGGCCAGGCCGAGGCGGCCGGCCGGGATGCCCATGCTTACGTCCTGCGCGGCTATCCTGAGATCGCAGCCGAAGGCCAACAGGCAGCCACCTCCTATACAGGGCCCGCCCAGCATGGCGATGGTGGGGACCGAGAGTTTTTCAAGCGCGACGAGCGTGTCGCGGCTTCCCTCGTCGTAGCGCCGCGCTTCTTCGGGGTCTGAACGTAGGGCACGGAACTCAGTTATGTCGGCCCCGGCAACAAAGTTACCCTCTGTGCCCGTCACCACGATCACCCGCACTTCTTCGTGCGAGGCCAGGTCTTGTAGCAAAGCGGGAAACGCCTGCCACATGTCCCGGGTCATGGCTCCGCGGCTCCGCGGGCGGTCGATTTTGAGCCAGCCAACGGCACCGTCTATCGAGCTCTTCAGTTCTTCGGTGCTGTTCACGCTGACAGCTATATAGCGCTGCCGGGGGTTTTGTGGAAGCCAGGGCTGAAAAACCCAGCCGCAGAGGCGGGGTGGGGCCTGTTCCAGGGGGAGTTATTTCAGGGGGAGGCTGGCGTTGGCAAAGGTTCCCGAAAGCTTGACCTTGCCCGAGTTGATGAGCTTGAGAGCCGTGGATACCAGGGTTCCCTCGGTGCAGCGCCCGTGGCTTTCGCCCTCGATCGTGACGAGCAGATCGAGCAGGGTTGTCTTTCGTACGGTCTTGCCAGTCGAAGCCATGCCCGGGCTGAAGCAAAATGCTTGCCCAACTAAAAGTAGCAAAAAAGGCATGTAAACAGGGAATCTCGATATTCAGAGATGCAAGGGTCGGACGTAAGCGTGCAGTACTGCTCGAAAATGTAGACCCGGGGGAGGCCGTTGGCCGGCCTCAGCGTTGTCGGCGCGTGGTCGGGTCGAGGCTGGCCGGTTCGACGTGGACCACCACGTCGAACACCGCGGGGTAGCTCTGTTTTATCCTGTCCTCGATTTCCTCGGTGACGTGGTGCGATCGGAGTACACTCATGTCGTCGGGCAGGTAGAGCTGCAGGTCAACGTAGATGTCGCTGCCGTTGCTACGCGAGCGAACCCCGTGCACACGGCCCATGGCCCGGTTGTTCTCGAACAGGGCGGCTATTTCCTCGCTGGGTATGGGGGCCGCGTCGGACAGTACGGCCAGCGCATCGCGCATGATGATGTAAGCCGTGCGCGCTATCAGGGCACCGATGCCACTTGCTACCAGGACGTCGAGGCCCGGGTAGCCCAGCGCGGTGGCGACCAGCGATCCTATTACCGCCAGCGATGCGTATACGTCCGAGCGCGTATGGGCTGCGTCGGCCTTGAGCACCCGGCTGTTGAGCCGCTCGCCGGCAGAGTGTTCCCAGCGGGTTACGGCGATGTTTACGAGCAGGGTCACGATCATGACGGCAAACGCCAGTGGGCTCGCCGTGGGGGCAGATCCGCTGCGCGACCTGTCCAGCGCCGCGCCCAGCACTTCCCAGGCCGCCAGCACCAGGAAGCCGGCGATGACCAGCGCCGCCACTACCTCGTAGCGGCGATGACCGTAGTGGTGGTCTGCGTCGGGCGGCCGCGAAGCCGCGGTCACGCCCAGTATGCCGACCACCGTGGCCAGGCTGTCGAACAGCGAGTGGTAGCCGTCGGCCAGGATGGCGATGCTGGCCGTCATTGTACCGGTCACCAGCTTGGCAATCGCGACCGACAGGTTGAGCACCAGCACGGCCGAGAGCACCCCCGTGGCACCGGTATGCTTCCCGGAAAGCGCCCCGGGCTTGTCGCTGTTGCGGCTTTCGGAGGCCATGAAAAGCATCATGTCAGCGCGAGGGGCAGATTCCAACGTGGCCTGCGGCCGGTCGCCCCCTATCGTGCATGGTTTGTTACCTTGACGAAAAGTTGGTACTCAATGTCGATAAGCCGTTCCCCGGAGCGGCTACGCGTATATGGGTAAAGACGGTATAGAGGTAGACGGGACGGTCAAAGAGAACCTCCCGAACGCATTTTTCAAGGTGGAGCTGGAGAACGGCGCCACCGTGCTCGCCCATATTTCGGGTAAGATGCGTAAGTACTATATCCGTATCCTTCCGGGTGATGCCGTCAAGGTGGAGCTGTCGCCTTATGACCTGACCAGGGGTCGGATAATATGGCGAGAGAAAACGCCCCCCCGCACGCCTCGCAAGCGGCGCTAGCCGGGGTGGCCGCCGCTGGGGAGTGGCCAAATTGGTAAGGCACCTGATTCTGGTTCAGGCAACTGAAGGTTCGAATCCTTCCTCCCCAGCCATTCTCGCCCACTGATTTTCCTGATTTTTCGAGCTCCTGCCCGCCCGGCGTTCACAAATGTTCGTTTGCCGGGTCGAGTGAAGCACCATGGTCAACGCTGCTGCTGTTGTTGCGGGTGCAGGCTTCTGGCACGTCCATTGCTGGTGCAGCAGTGGGTAGTTGGGCTCGAGCCCAGGCAGACCCGGGGGAAGTCTTATGGGCGACCAGTTTTCAGACAGGGATTCACCACTTTCAACAGGTCACGAGCCCGCAGCGCAATCGCCGATGGGTATACTGCGCTGGTCCGGGTTCGTACTGGGGCTGGTGGCGGTGGTGGCGGCAGTGGCCGCGGTCATGCCATCCAACGATAAGCTGCAGCTCCGGGAAGGAGAGTCGGCGCAATCGGTACGGCTGCTTGAAAGCCCGGGCGGTACGGTCGCGGTAGTGCCGGCCAACGCCCTTTGCGGTAACGCCCAGTTGGATGAGGGCGAGGCTTGCGACGACGGCAACCTTTCCAGCTCGGACAAGTGCTTGGCTAATTGCAAGCTGCAGAGCTGCGGAGACGGATTTATCCACGTTGGATTTGAGCAGTGCGACGACGGCAATGCTGACAACACCGACAGTTGCCTGGCCAGCTGTCGTAGTGCTCGCTGTGGCGACGGCCTGGTCCAGCTTGATGTAGAGAGCTGCGACGACGGTAACGCTGATAACACGGACGCCTGCCTGGCCACCTGCGAGACAGCTTCCTGCGGCGATGGGTTTACCCAGGTCGATGTAGAGAGCTGCGACGACGGCAACGCTGACAACACCGACAGTTGCCTGGCCACCTGCGAGACAGCTTCCTGCGGTGATGGTTTTACCCAGGTCGATGTAGAGAGCTGCGACGACGGCAACGCTGATAACACGGACGCCTGCCTGGCCACCTGCGAGGCGGCTGCCTGCGGTGACGGCTTCGTCCAGCTTGACGTAGAGGCTTGCGACGCGGGCCTGGCCAACAGCGATGCTGCGGCAGATAGCTGCCGAGGCGATTGTGCGGTGGCCAGCTGCGGCGACGGTGTGGTCGACGCGGGCGAGGCCTGCGATGATGGCAACACTGACAACAACGACGCCTGCCTCGCCAGCTGTGCGATGGCTGTCTGCGGTGATGGTTTCGTCCAGCTTGACGTAGAGGCTTGCGACGCGGGCGTAGACAACAGTGATGTGGTGGAAGGCAGTTGCCGCAACGATTGCACGGCGGCCAGCTGCGGCGACGGTGTGGTCGACGTGGGCGAGAGCTGTGACGACGGCAACACTGACAACAGCGATTCTTGTCTCTCCAGCTGCGAAACTGCTGCCTGTGGTGACGGTTTCGTGCAGGCCGAAGTGGAGGCCTGCGACGCAGGCCTGGCCAATAGTGATGTAACGGCTGACAGCTGTCGCAACGATTGCATGCTGGCATCCTGCGGCGACGGCGTGGTCGACACCTCCGAGTCTTGCGACGACGGCAACGCTGACAACACGGACGCCTGCCTCTCAAGCTGCGAGGCCGCGCCGGCCGAGTTGCCCGAGCTGTCTACGCAGGCCGAGAATCTGGACCTTGCCAATTTCAGTCTGCAGCTGGGTGCGTTCACTTCGCTGGCCAATGCC
>CAUZFM010000081.1:0-11261 GCA_963579235.1 uncultured Binatia bacterium (SeqCode) | reverse complement strand
CTTCAGTACCCTCTACGCTCACAACCGTCGTAACCGGGTAGCAGTGAGCGACCAGGTATCCCGAGGGCAGCGCATTGCCGATCTCGGTTCATCGGGCCGTACGGCCAAGCCGCACCTTCACTTTGAAATCCGTCGCCGAAACGTTGTACGCGACCCCATGTACTACCTTTCAGAATCCGGGCAACAAAGACTGGCCGGTCACAGTAACTGAAGTGGATCTCCGCGAACTCGTCCGCACGATACACGACTTTCCAAAACCTGGTATCGCGTACCGGGACATCACCCCCTTGCTTTCTGACGCGGCCGCTCTTCGCGCCGTGGTCGACAGCATTGCCAATCGCTTTCGCGGTGAGGTAGACGCGGTCGTGGGTATTGAATCACGGGGCTTTATCATCGGCGCACCGGTTGCCTATGCCCTTGGGACGGGCCTGACCCTGGTTCGAAAGGCTGGTAAGTTGCCGTCTGAAGTCGTGTCCGAGGACTACGAACTGGAGTACGGCAGCGATTCGCTTGAGATCCACAGCGACGCCCTGGCCACGGGAGTGCGCACGCTGCTTGTCGACGATCTCCTTGCTACCGGGGGCACCGCCGCGGCGACCGTGACGCTGGTAGAAGGGCTCGGCGCAGAGGTGACCGCATGCGCCTTTGTCATAGAGCTCGAGGCGCTGGGGGGGCGCGGTCGGCTTTCCCCATGCCCGACTTTCTCTCTTATCCAGTACAGCGATTGACGGCGCTTTCGTTGATACATCGTCTAAAAGGCGATATGACTATGTTCGAGTAGTCATGAGCGATGCATTAACAGATCTTTACGAGCCCCTGCTCGAACTCATACGGCGGACGTCTACCGACCTGCCGCGGGATATCGACGAGGCCATGACCGCCGCCCGCGAAAAGGAAGAACCCGGTTCGGCGGGCGAGAACGTTTTTAATATTCTCCTGCAGAACATTGAGATGTCGCGTGCCGGTACCAGTCCGCTTTGCCAGGACACCGGCATGATTTCTTTCTACGTACACCACCCCTGCGGGATGTCGCAGTTGGCGTTCAAGCGGGTCGCCGAAAGGGCGGTTGCAGCAGCTACCGCGGAGAACCGTTTGCGCCCCAACTCGGTCGATTCACTGAGCGGTGAAAGCGTGGACAACAACCTTGGCGCGGGCATGCCGGTTTTTCACTTCGAGGAGTGGGAGATGGACGAAATTGACGTTCACCTGCTGCTCAAGGGAGGGGGCTGCGAAAACGTCGGTGCGCAGTTCTCTCTTCCCGACGTGGGGCTGGGGGCGGACAGGGACCTCGCGGGTGTAAAGAGATGCGTTCTCGAGGCCGTCCACCTGGCACAGGGCCGCGGCTGCGCGCCGGGTATCCTCGGTATCGGAATTGGTGGAGACCGCATGGGGTCCTACGAGTTGGCCAAGGAGCAACTGCTGCGCTCGCTCACCGATACCAACCAGGACAGAGTGCTGGCCGATTTTGAAGATGAGATGTTCGAGCGCTGCAACGAACTTGGTATCGGGCCCATGGGTTTCGGTGGTAAGACGACGTTACTCGGCGTCAAGGCCGGTGTTCGTAACCGCATACCCGCTTCCTACTTCGTGTCGGTGGCTTATGCCTGCTGGGCCCATCGGCATCGTCGCCTGGTTGTTTCGAAGGGCAAAACGGAAATCATCTGAAGGGTAGGTGGGCAATCATGATAAACCTTCAAATACCCATTGATGAGAAAACGGTCAGATCGTTGCGGGTCGGTGACCAGGTTTCTCTGTCCGGAGCCGTGCTCACCGCCCGCGACCGCGCGCACAAGTACCTTGTCGAGGAGTTCGTTGAGGCTTTGCAGCCCAACGATGATGAACGAGAGAACCTTCTCCGAATTGAGCAGCGATTGCAGGATGGGGTCATCTACCATTGTGGCCCCGTCGTTAACGAGCACGATGACGGGCGCGTAGAGTTTGTCTCGGCTGGCCCTACTACCAGCATCAGGGAAGAAGGTGTCGAGGCCGAGGTCATCGAGCGCTTCGGCGTAAGGGCGGTTATCGGCAAGGGAGGCATGGGTGCGAGAACCCTTTCGGCGCTCAAGGAGTACGGCGCTGTTTATCTCCACGCCATCGGTGGCGCGGCGACTTTTCTGGCTCGAAACGTGGAGCGGGTGGATGGGGTGGTCCATCGCGATTTCGGCGTCGCCGAGGCCATGTGGGAAATCGAGTTGAAGAACTTTGTCTCCGTGGTAACCATGGATTCGCACGGGGGCAGTCTCCACGACGAGGTTCGCGAGGCGTCGGCTTCGAGTCTGTCGGGGGTGCTGGCTTCGATGGGACAGGCGCCGGTCGATAAGCAGCAGCGCTAGCTCCAGCGCCCCAGGTCATATGGACAGTTTCAAGGACATGATGAACGACGTGGTGGAGTACGGCTCCTGCTGCGAGTGCGGCACCTGCGTCCTGGTCTGTCCGCACAACATCATCGAGTATATCGACGGCAAGCCTAAGCAGACGGCCAAGGCTGATGCCGCCCATGATTTCTGCGGCATCAGCGAGGGCATCGGCTGTGACGTTTGCGCGCAGGTCTGCCCACGAATCGGGGACAGGGAGTTTAACCTGCAGGACAGGGTGTTTGCTGAGCAGGAAGGGCAGACCTTTGATGGTGGTTTCGGTAAGTACCAGGAGATCTTCGTCGCTCGTGCGGTTGATCAGACTGTACTCGACATCGGCCAGGACGGTGGAGTGGTGACGACGATACTGCTGCACTGCCTTGAGCAAGGGCTCATCGACGGGGCGGTCGTGTCGGCGCCCGATCCCGAAAAGCCCTGTTCGCCAAAGCCCGTTTGCGCTACCACGGCCGACGAAATACGCGACGCTGCCGGCTCCTGGTACACCTACTGCCCCAACGACCTTGCAATGGAACAGGCGGCCGAGAAGGAATGCAAAAGCGTGGCCTTCGTGGGCGTCCCCTGCCAAGTGACACCTCTTCGAAAAGCGGAGCTGTTTGATCCCGGCCTGCTTGTCAACGACCGCAAGAAACCCAAGCATCTCGAACGGCAGACCGCGAGTATCAAGGGACCCGCCGACCGGGTAACGCTCAGCATCGGGTTGCTCTGTTCCGAGGTGTTCGATTTCGCAGGCTTGATGGAGGGCATGATACAGCGCGATCTTGATATTCCCCTTTCGACGATCCGCAAGTTCAATGTAAAGGGCAAGGTCCTGGTCTACCCCGAAGAGGGCGAAGTCGTCGAGATCGAGTTGAAGGACGCACAGCAACACGCTCGCGAGGCCTGTGAACACTGCGGCGATTTCTCGGCGGAGCTCGCCGACATATCCTGTGGCGGCGTGGGTGCCATGGACTGGACGATAACCGTTGTGCGAACAGACCGAGGCCGCGAGATCATGGACGGGGTGGTGGCGGCAGGCTTGGTAGAAAGGCGGCCTATCGAAGAATTTGACGGCTCGTTGAAAACCATGCTGCGGCTTGCTCGTCATCAGCACCAACGCGTACCGGCAGAAAGAGTTCCAGTCTCGGCGGTTCATCCGCCCCAATTTTTGAAGCGGGGCTGATTTCTTAAGGGCAATACCCCCCCGAGCGGGGGGCAATTACCCTTGACACTCGTGGGCTTACGGTTCTATTGTCAGGGGGTTCACCCTCAACCTCAGGAAACTCAATTATTCTGTTGTCACTTGGCGGTGTTCCGTTCGTACCAGGAGGTACCATGAAAAATATTTCCCATCTTATCGTACTCCGTTTCTCTGCGACGCTGTTCGTCGCGATCCTGGGACTTGGGGCCAGCGGCCAGGTGGCCGATGCTGCCTGCATAGGCACCGGCGTCGTCGACGACATCAACGATTGCGTTGCTGTCGACAAGGGTGGCAAGGACTGCCTGCTTGGCTTTTCGGTAGACGGTGACGGGCTGGGCAATCCTCCGCTTGACCCGAAAAAGGGTGTGCCGACCACCAAGATAGACTGCGAAGACGGGGCGGCCTGCGACCGTGATGGTAACGTCAACGGGCGTTGCACCTTTCACGTGGGAATGTGCATCAACCTCGGTAGCTGTTCGGGCTCGCTCAGCACGCTGACCGTCAAGAAGCCATCAGCCAAGGACGCCACCGACGCGATTAAAAAGGAGGCCGAATATTCACAGCGCCTGCTGCTGGTGGACGGCATAGGGAGTATGCTTCCCGATTCGGCAGAGGTCTGCACCGAGTCTGACCTGGAGTTCGTGGTCCATTTGAAAAGCAAGGGTGGCTTCTGCGCCAGCCCGTCGGGACAGAAATGTAGCAACGACCAGGACTGCGATGACTACTGCGTGCGGACTTACAAGAAAGGCAAGGGTAAAGTGAAGGCGCAGGTTGACGATGGCGGATCGGAAAAGGATGCCGACGCCCTCAAGTTCACCTGCTTGCCGGGCACGCCGGGATCGGCCGCGGGCGCCGAGGGCTTGCAGGTCGCCGACGCGGCTGATCTCATTGGTGGACCGCTTGCCATGGGTCGCACGGGGGACTGGTTGCTGCGCAACAGCGACGTGAGGGTGGTGGTGCGCGATTCGGGACGCTTACACTCGTTCATGGTGACCCAGGGCGGTCACATCATCGACGCGGACATTGTCAGGGACGATCCTTCCGAAGACCGAGACAACTTCCTGGGCATGCAGGCATTGATCAACCTCGAGGCTACCCAGGCCACCACCGCGGTGTCAGTGCTCAACGATGGCGCGGACGGGAACCCGGCTATAATTCGCACCACCGGCCCCGATGACCTTTTCGACGTGCTCACCCCCCACCTCGCGATATTCCAGGCGGGCAGCACGCTGACCGTAGGCCCGGACACCATAGCCAACGACCTGCCGCTGGCCCTGCAGACCGACTACATCCTGCGCGCCGACAGCAATTACGTACAGATTGCCACCACCGTGGAGAACCTGGGAGCCACCGACTTGAGAATTCCAATGGGCGATTATCTCAACGGCGGTGGCGCACTCGAAATGTTCGCTCCCGGGCTCGGTTACGGCGAATCCTTGTTGCGCCTCGGAGGTGACGGCGGGGCGGTCGCTCCCCAGGGCCTGGACTTCATAGCCTACCAGGGCGGGGGCGTAGGCCTGGGCGTTACATACGGGGTCGTTTTTCCGCGATCGTTAGCGACCGTGGGAATCAACAAGTACAAGGACGGCACTTTTTACACCGGCGCTTTTGTCCAGTCGGGAGTTGGGGTGTGGATTCACAGGCAGAACCTCGTCGGCTATCTCAATGGCCCCTACCTGACCAAGCCCGAAGCACCGTTCGAGGTACTGGCTGGTGGTACCAACACGCTAAGGCGCTGGTTTGTCGTTGGCGAGACAGTCGCCGACGTGACAAGGGCCAGGGAAGAACTGTTCGGCAATGCGCTGGGTGCCATACAGGGAACAATCTCTGTAAACGGAGTACCGGCCGCGAACGCTCGAGTGGCCTTCACCAAGTTGCCTGGCAACAGATGCGGATTTGCGGGCGGCAGCAACTGCACCAACGTTTACTCTGCTACCCTGACCGACGAGAATGGTTTTTACCGGGCATACGTCGTGCCTGATACCTATGATGTGCAGGTACGCGTCGACGGCGTGCCCTACGAGGCCAGCGCCATCGAACCGGCTTCCCATCCGGTTACGGTCAAAAAGAAGAAAACGGTAGTAGCCAACATCGACTTTCCCCAGTCTTCGGCCATACAGGTCAACGTGGTCGACCAGAACGGATCCCCGCTGGCGGCCAAGGTCAGCATCGTGGGTTTCGAGGCCAGCCCCGACCCACGTAACCTCGACAGCGTAGCCGGGTTAATCGAGAACGAGGGCCGCTATTTTGGAGTGCCCTACGAGGACAAGGACGCGGATATCTACGGGATCGTAGACGTCATGTTTACCGATATTACCGGCACCCTGCCCACTACCGATCTTGAACCGGGCAACTACCACGTCGTGGTTTCTCACGGTGGTGAGTACGACGTGTACGACGAGGCGGTTACCCTTGTCGCCGGCGTGACCACTGTGGTTAACGCCACGGTGAACCACGTGGTCGACACGACAGGTTTCGTTTCAATCGATACCCACGTGCACATGATTAACAGCGCCGACAGCGCCATGAGCCGGGAGAGACGAATTCTCTCGATGCTGGCCGAGGGCGTGGACTTTTTCTCCAATACCGACCATGACTTCGTCCACGACCTCAGCAGCGAAGTCTCAAGCATGGGGGCTGATGCCCTGGTGAAAACAGCACCTGGCGACGAGGTGACGACCTTCGTTTATGGTCACTTCAATACCTGGCCGCTGGTCGCCGATCCCAGCTCGCCCATTGGCGGTGCTTTTGACTGGGGCAGGGACGGCACTGTCCCCGGCGAGGGTTATCCTTCAGTAGGCAGCTACGACATGTTGCCCTCGGAGATAATGGCCGGTTTCAATCCGGCCACGCAGGTAATCCAGATCAACCACTTCAACAGCCAGGGACTCGGTTATTTTAATAACCTGGGTATCGATACAGAGGCCGTGCCACCAGTGAGTAGCTCGCTGGTCTACGTTTGTACGGCCGGCTGGCGAATCGGCTTGCCATGTGAGCCCGAGATCTGCCGCGGCGGCGCCAGCGACGGCCTTGATTGCATCGATGACACGGAATGTCCGGACGGCGTCTGCAACGTGCAGGGGCTCGGTCGCGATTGCCCGGCTGGCGGTGTCTGCTCACCATCGCCCGACAACCTGTCCTCTTTCATGCGCCTGGATCCGGCGGTAGCCAACTTGTACGACGACGGTTACACGGCTCTCGAGGTCTGGATCGAGGGTGGCCGCTCGCAGACCGATCTCATGCGGCACGATAACATGGGCGACTGGGCGGGCCTCTTGAACCAGGGCGCTTTCAAAACCGGCATTGCCGACTCGGATACCCATCACGCGGCAGTTGTACCAGCCGGTTCACCGCGCACCTTTGTCGCGTCCTCTACCGACGTGCCTGGAGATATCAGTCCTGCCGAGCTGGCGCTCAACGTGAACGCCGGTCGTGCCATGGGTTCGAACGGACTGTTCATGCTGGTAAACCTCGTAGGCGACGCGGCCGCTACGGCCGGGCATGGCCTGGCCGATTCCTTGACGGTACCTGCCACCGGCGGGATCGGTACGATCGAGGTCCACGTGGAAGCACCGACCTGGGCCGAGTTTGATACCATCGATGTGTACATGAACACGGCTCCGGAATGTGAGACCGGTATCACCTTCATGGGCGTGGCCGACCGGCGTTGCGACGCGACACCGGCAGCCACTTATAACGCTGGCGTGGACTTCACGGTCAACACCACTGTTGGGGTGAGCGGGTCGGGTCAGCGCCTTGAGGCTGACCTGAGCATTCCGGTCCCCGTGAGCGAAGATACCTGGGTCATAGTCGTTGCCAGGGCTACCGACGGCGTGTCGAAGCCCCTGTTTCCCGTGATCCCGGCGGACCTTCAGCACACGAGTTTTGTGAACGTCACCCTCGGGCAGCTCACCGATTCGGCGAGTTCGCCTCCTTGGAACTTGGGTGAAAACGGCGCACTGGCCACTGCGTTCAGCAACCCGTTGTTCTTTGATTTTGAGGACGACGGTTTCTGCAACGGCGGCAGCAGCTGCCCCTGATCGAAGAAATTTCTGCCGGTCGATTTCGCTCGACCGTTCGGCTTGCTAGAATGACGGGTCCCGCAAGGGGCCCGTTTTTTCTTGAGTAGAATTGGATCTGTTGCGGTAGAATTTCAGGGGAAATGATGTTTATAAGCAGTCGGAAGTTGGCCGAGTTACTGTTGTCTGTCTCGTTGGCGACTGGAGCCTTGGCGACCGGTGCCCGGGCGGCAGAGCCGAAGACCTTTTTTGACCACATCGAATCTTCCTGGGCAGTGGGGCGCGTTCATCTCAGCGCCCCGATGATTTTCCGGGACGGCCTGCTGTTGGCTTTTCCGGGGCAGATAAAAGAGCTTGTTCACTCCAGGCAGGGCAAGCCGCGCTCCATTCTGCTCGTTTTTGAGATCCGCGACGTAAACGGGTCGGTGCCCTTTGCTGCCGGAGACGAGCTCTTCGGGCCGATTTCATTGTTGCCTCGTTATACTTACTGGCGTGATAATCTTCCCCAGGGCCCGCATCACCAAGTGCCTGGCGGGCGACGCTACGTTTTTACGGGTGGCGATATCGGCCCCGCGATGGTGGCAGCGCGGTCCTACGCTGCGGCGATGAAACTCGATATGCCAGAACGCGCGCGTTCGAAGGTTTCCTCGCTGGTGGCGGCACTCGATAGCAGCCTGGAAGTGATCGCCTCGGATGCCGCCAGGGAGTTGGCGGTCTACCCGGTCCTGGAACGAGACCTCGACGAAGAAAGCCAGGAAGCGCTCGGTGCGTGGTTGAATTCGGATGCTGATATCGATCGCCGCGGGAAGCTAATCAGTGCTCTGGGCGCACGTTCGGTTATCAAGATGGCAGCGGCTCTTGAATCGCTCTCGACCAGGGATGACGACACCGGTGCGGCCTCATTGCTCGCCCTCGACGCCATGGCCAGGCCCCGGACTACAGCGCTGCTGCTGGGCCTGCTCGATGCCAAAGCGGAATCGGTCAGGGCTTTTGCCGCCGGGAGCCTCGGGCTGAGGGCCAGGACGGACGCCGCGGCCAAGAAAAGCGCCTTGGCGCTGCTCATTTCCAAGCAGCCGGCCGTGGTTCGTTCGTCGGCGGCGCTTGGACTTGGCGCGGCCGGGGAAACCGACAGCCTCGATGGTCTACAGGCCATGCTGATGGCCGGAGACGAGGCGAGTCGTCCCGCGGCCAAGGCTCTTGCGAACCTGGGCGGTGAAAAAGCCATCGCTGGCCTCAAGGAAGCCATTACGGGCGGACCGAACGAGGCCATGGTGGGCGGCGTTCTGGCCATGATTGAACTGGATGAGTGTTCGGACTGCATGGAGTTTCTCCTGGATCAGCATGAAAACCATCCAGAGAAGGCTGTTCGTGACCTTGTCGGGATATTACTCGAAATTGACCAGGGAGGACATGGTCACGACAATGATCAGAGCTCTTTTCACTGAGCCGCAGCGAGAACTCTTGCGCGTTGCGCCGGCGATGATGCTTCGTCCGGTTGCTGCAAGGTGCGGCTGGCTGTTCGTGCTGCTGGTGGCCCTGCTCTGGCTTCCAGTTCGACCCGCGGGCGCTGACGTTACGGCAGGCGACCTGGTAGACAAGAACAACATCGAGGAGGCGATAGAGTTCCTCCACCCCGGGCTCGAGTGGTGCGTAAGGCGCGGGTTGGTGATGGAGATCGTCGAGACCGGCAACAATAATTACCCACCGGTCTACGATAAAGCGACGGAAAAATACCAGGCCCAGGTTGAGATGGCGGCCGATGGCCGCACCTTGATCAATTACGTCGCCGGCCAGCCCTTCCCGTTACTCGATTCCAATGATCCCGAGATAGCTCGCAAGATCATGTGGAACTACTACTACAACCCGTTTCTGACCGACGATTTTACCATCAAGTACTTTGACGCCGACACCGGGCCGATCACCCCGCGTGGCATGGTGATCGAGCGACATTTTGTCATCGAACAACTTCGCAGGCTCATGTACAATGGCCGCGTTCACGTCGACCCGAAGCCCGAGTTCCTACCTAATCTCGAAAAGTACCGGCACCAGGAATCCCTGCACCCCATCATCGAGCCATTCGATCTCAAGGGTATAGGTTCGTCGACAGCGCGCTACATGAATCCGGATCGCTCCGACGACACCTGGCTGTACATACCGCAACTGCGCAGGGTTCGGCGCCTGTCGTCTGCGCAGCGCAGCGACGCGCTGTTCGGGCAGGACATCGACATGGACAGCTACGGGGGCTACTCGGGAAACCCGGCCTGGTTTGACTGGCGATTTCTCGGCGAAAAAACGATCCTGGGCTCGGTGCACGGCAAGCGTTGGCCGGCTCACTGGTGCGAAGGCGGTGGTGACTTCGTTTTCTGTGACACCTGGGAGAAGCGTGACGTCTGGGTCATAGAGGGGCGCGCTCACATGCCGAGCTATGCCTACGGCAAGCGCGTGCTCTTTGTCGACAAGTTTGCGTTCTACACGCCGTCCACGGACATCTACGACAGGGGAATGCAGCTCTGGAAAATCTGGATCAACGGTATTAACGTGGGCAGGCGCCCGTTTCCCGAGGCCAAGGTTTCTGTGTACGATTACGACACGGGCTTTATACCGAACATCACCATGGTGGACATGCAGCTCGAGCACGCCACCAGGGCGGCACTGCCGAGCCACGAGTTTCCCGAAGAGGAAGGCTGGTATTGGAACATGGGGCCGAAAGTCGGCTTGCACCCTGATTTTTTTACCGTGGCTGAACTCATCCGCACAGGGCGCTAGGAGTATGTCCGTGACCGCTCGCAGCCGGCGGTATTCTCCGGAAGAAATGATTCGTCTCGAGCGGTTGCTCTGGGACACGGGCTACTACCACGTGGCGGGGGTGGACGAGGTTGGGGTAGGGCCGCTGGCCGGTCCCCTGGTGGCCGCAGCCGTGGTCTACCCGCCGGGTAGTCAGCCGCTTGCGGTAGCCGATTCCAAGGTGTTGAGTGCCGCGCGGCGGGTGCAGCTGGATGGGCAGATACGCGCCGGCGCCGAGAGTATTGGTATCGGCCGGGTCGAAGTGGCTCGTCTCGATGAGATCGGTGTGTACAAGGCGGGACTCGAAGCAATGCGGCTGGCAGTGGAACAACTATTCCCGCTGGCCGACTACCTACTCGTGGATGCCCGCAGGATACCCGGCGTTGAGCAGGGGCAGTCGGCTTACAAGAAGGGAGATACGTTTATCTATTCGGTGGCCTCGGCGTCTATCGTAGCCAAGGTTTACCGTGACGCCCTGATGCTCGATGCCGGGAACCGATTCCCCGGGTACGGATTTGAGCGTCACAAGGGTTACGGCACCGCCGACCACATGGAGGCGTTGGGTGAGCTGGGCCCCTGCAGTATTCATCGTCGTTCGTTCGAGCCGGTGAGGAAAGCCCTCGCCAGCATGGCTACGGTCGCTGATTCTTCGACTGTCGAGGCTGTTCGCCTGGGAACCAATGAAGTATCGGGGCCCAACAAGGAGGCGCTATGAAAGAAAAATACCTGCTCCCGGCTATGGCGGTCGGTGTATTTGTGGGGGTGGCCTGGGGCTGGGTGGGCGGCGAGGCTGCGCTCTCTACCGCGTGGATCGGGGATCTCTTTCTCGACCTGCTTCGGGTGCTGGTTCTACCCCTGATCTTCTGTTCGATGGTCGACGCAGTGGCCGGACTGTACCGCATGGGC
>CAUZFM010000080.1:0-11580 GCA_963579235.1 uncultured Binatia bacterium (SeqCode) | reverse complement strand
GCCGCTGATTACCGGCGCGCGGCAGCCTGAGGACGACTGGGACCACCGCCTGATGGGCGACCTCACGCTGTTTACCGACGCCATCCTGCGCAACTTTGAGCTCTACAAGCCGGTCATCTGCGCGGTGAACGGTCGCGCGCTGGGCGGCGGCACCGAAATAATGCAGGCTACCGACCTCAGGGTGGCCTCGGACAACGCCGTGTTCGGCACACCCGAGGCCCGTGTCGGACTGCTGCCCGGTGGCGGTTCGCTCACCCGCCTTGCGCGACAGGTGCCGTGGGCGCGGGCGATGGAGATACTCATGCTGGGTGAGCCCTTCGATGCAGCCACGGCCCTGGACATGGGACTACTCAACTACGTCGTGCCAAGGGGTGAAGCCTTGAAACGCGCGCTCGAACTGGCCTCCGTCCTGGCCGACTGCGGCCCGCTGGCGGTGCAGAAAATCAAGGAGGGCATCCTGCGCTCAAGTGGACTGCCACTGGCCGATGCTTTTAAGATAGAAGACGAGGTGTCGATGGCCGTGATGACTTCAAAGGACGCGCGTGAAGGCCCGCGCGCCTTCAAGGAAAAACGCAAGCCGCTGTTCACCGGGGAGTAACCCGGTAGACCAGCCCTCGCCGGTCAGTCGGACGGGCGGGCGAAGGGCAGAGCGGTCTGGTCGCTGACCGCGGCAATCTCAACCAGCACCGGAAGATCCAGGCGCAGCTCTTCGTTGCTGATGCCGCGGGTCGAGCACACGAGGCGAATCCCCTCTTCGAGCTCAACGATCACCACCGCGTAGGGGACCACCTGGGCAAAGGCACCGTGAAGTGGCCGGTGAGTCACCGTCCACGAAAAAACCCTGCCGCGGCCCGACACCTGCTCCCAGGCCAGCTCGCCCCCGCCGCAGCCAGCGCAAGCCAGGCGCGGAGGATGCTGCCAGCGACGGCAATCTCCGCAGCGTTGAAAGGCCAGGCGACCGGCCGCCAGCTCGCGGTACCACTGCCCCGCCACGCCCGGCGGCGTGGGTGCCGGCAACGGGTAGTCGGCCGCGTTTTTTTTCATCTCGCCCATCAGTCGGCCGCCAACACGGCGAGGCTGCCATCGCCGAAATCTCCCCAGCCGGTGACCAGCCCCAGGCGCGCGTCGTGAACCTGTCTCGCGCCGGCTTCGCCGCGCAACTGCCGGGTGGCCTCCACGAGGTGGTTCAATCCCCAGCAGTGGCCCTGCGACAGCAGCCCGCCGTGGGTGTTAGTGGGATAGCGGCCGCCGTCGAGCGACAGTGCGCCATCCCTCACGAATTCGCCCGAGGCTCCGCGCTCGCACAGCCCCAGCGCCTCGAGCTGCAACAGCACAACGTAAGTAAAGCAGTCGTAGATCTGCAGAAAGTCCATGTCGGTGACGCTCACCCCGGCCATGCCCAGCGCCCGCGGCGCGGCGTCCGTCAGCCCGACACGGAAAAAGTCTTCGCGGCTGGCCATGTCGTCGGCCGGGTACGGATGACCCTCGGCTGCGCCCAGTATGCGCACCACCGGGCGGGCAAGGTCACGGGCACGCTCGGCGCTGCTGACGATAACGGCCGCCGCGCAATCGGTCTCCTGGCAGCAGTCAAGCACGCGCATGGGCTCGCTCACAAAGGGACTCTCGAGGTACTCGGCCATCTCCAGCTCACGGCCGCGCATGAGCGCGCCCTCGTGCAGTTGTGCGTGCCGGCGGAAGGCAACCGCCAGCTGACCGGTGTCGCTGTCTCTCACATCGTAGAGCTGCTTGTGGCGCATGCAGATAAGCGAGTAGAACTGCACCGGCATGACAGCGCCGTGCGGTATTACAAAATCTACCAGTGCGTCCATGGCCGAACTCGCCGTCACCCCGTGGCGTGGCGGGTCGCTGCCCTCTCGCGGGCGCAGAAAGCTGTGGCCGTTCCAGCCCACCAGTACCAGCACGTTAGTGGCGAGGCCCGCGCTCACCGCCATTGCCGCGTTCTGCAACGAGGCAATCGGACCGGCGCCGCCCATGGCGCTTATAGCCGCGTAGTTGAGCTCGGAGATACCCAGGTTGGCGGCGAGTTCTTCGGAGCTGGTGTACCAGGGTGGCGGCAGTATGCCGTCGATGTCGCCCACCTTGATACCGGCGTCGTCGGCAGCCCGCCGCGCAACGTCCATCATCATCTCCACCGGCGTGCTCGCGCTGCCCTTGAGGTAGTCGGTCTCGGCCACCCCTACGATGGCTGCCTTGCCGCTGAACGAGCCCGCGGTCATAAGCCCGTGGCGTGGCGGCCGGCGCGGCGACCGAAGAAGGTGCCGTCGCCGATCGACAACCCGCTGCTGTAACCGGGGGCGGCTAGACAGGCCGACGCGCGGCCCGCTGCGTACAGTCCCTCCACCACACCGCCGTCGACCATGAGCACGCGTCCGTCGGCGTCGGTGGCCAGCCCACCGAGCGTGAAGACCGCGAACATGGAGTTATCGACCGTGCAGTCCAGCGCGCCGTAAGGAGGACGCAGCGGCACGAGGTAGGACTCGCCCTTGTGAAACCCAGGGTCACTGCCCTGCTCGGCGCCGCGGTTATACTCCGCGAGCGTGGCAACGAGACTGCCCGTTGGCAGGCCGAGGGTCTGCTCGAGTTCCTCGGCCGACTCGCCCACGCCGGCAACCGGCCGCTCAACTTCGGGTTTTTCCCAGCAGGCCTCGTCCAGTATCAACCAGGCCCGGCCCTGCTGCCCGTAGAGCACGCTGTAGCCGAGCGCGCCCATGTAGGCGTCTTCATTTATGAAGCGTTGGCCGTGCTCGTTGACGAGTATGCCGCGTTGCAGGCTCTTGGGCGGTGTGAGCGGCAGCGAGATCGAGCCCATCTCCATGTTGATGGCATGGCCTCCAGCGGCCATGCCCAGGCCTATGCCGCTGCCGTCGTCACCCTCGGCCCCCACCTTGAACAGGCAGCGGCCAGCTGTTGGTGCATACTGCTCAAGCATCGAGCTGTTGCAGATAAAACCACCGGTGGTGAGCACCACGCCACCGCGCACGCGCACCGCCAGCTCGCCGTCGGTGTTGCCCAGCAACGCGCCCACCACCGCACCCGCCGCATCGACCACCAGCGCGGTGCAGCGCGTGTCGTAGAGCGTCGTGGCCAACGAAGCCTCGACGGCCTCGGTCAGTTTCTGCATCAGCAGCCAGCCGGTCTGGTTGGCGGTGGCCGCGACATGCCCGCGCGGCGCCGGGCGCGCGATCTCGTTGTACGGGTGGCAGTTCTCGCTGCCCGAATACACCAGTCCCTCGTCGCCAGGCGGCTCACCGCTGTAGTGGGGATAGAAAACGGGCTTGAACGGCAGGCCCAGTTCTACGAACCAGTCGTAGTGCTCAACGCTGTGCTCGCAGTAAGGACGCAGCTTGTCGAGGTCGGGCGCGTCACCGCACGAAGCGGCCAGGTAGGCGTACATCTGCTCGGCGCTGTCTTCAAAACCGCAGGCGCGCTGCAGGTCGGTGCCGCCTCCAAGGTAGATGACCCCGCCCGACATGGCCGAGGTTCCTCCGCCACCGCTGGCGCGCTCCACGACCAGCACGTCGGCACCAGCGCGGGCCGCCTCGATGGCTGCAGCCGCACCGGCACAGCCGAGGCCGGCCACGAGCACGTCGACCTCGCGGTCCCACCTGGCCACGTCGGCCACCGTGACCAGTTTTTCGTTCACGCCCTTTTCTTTCATGCCCGCAACCGCTCAGTCCCTGAATCGCCGCCACACGCCATCGCGCCGCGCGCGCAACACCTGGGCCCGCTCGGCCGGCGTTACCCTGGCCGTGTCGATGGGCAGCGCGGCGTCGAGATCGCCGAGTTTAACCACGCGGTAGCCCTGCTCGGGCACCGAGTCGGCCAGCAGGAAGCGCGGGGTGAGCATGCCCTCCGTGTGGCCGGCGGTGTCTATCCAGTTGGCCACACCGGGGTCAGCCATGCTTATCACGCCGCGAAACACGCCGTCTGAATCAATGGCCGCCTGCTGTCCGTTGAGACTCGACTGCCGGTAGGTGTAGTCAAAGCTCTCGCCCCACCAGTTGTAGAGCTGGAAGCTCCAGTAGTGACAGGGCGGCGGCGTGAACTCCACGAGCAGTGCCTCGTCGGGCTCGATACGGAACCAACCAAAGCCATAGTCCTGCAGGGGGTCGGTCACCGACCTGCCCTTTTCGATCATGATGACCTCGTTGGTGGGCTGGGCGCGGTAGGCCCGGGCCAGCGAATCCCACAGGTCGCACCCGGGGTTTATAAAGCTGATGGCGTTGCGCAGGCGGCGGCCAAAATCCTCGGGTGTAAGCGGCGGCGGCGGGCCGTCGGCGCCCAGGCGCTCGATGGTAAGATGCCAGGGCCGCTCGTTGGCCCAGTCGTAAAAAAACTGCCGCACGCCCAGGCCCGAAACCTCGGGCGTGATCTTGAGCCAGTTGCGCGCATTGTCGGGTCGCTCGGCCGAGACGGTTATTTCAAAACTGCCGTCGTCTTCGAGCTTGAGATCTAGGCTGTTCATGCTCGCCACCACGCCACCGGGCGCCACCTTGCCCTCGGGAATCTTGTCGCCAAACTTACCGGCCGTGGCAGTCAGGCCCAGGTAGTGGGCCGTGCCGCCACTGCCGCGGATGAGATAAGTGTGATGTCCGCGCAGCGAGACCTTGGAGTACAGGCAGTCGACGTTGTCCAGGCCCCACTTGACGCTGGTGTCCATCAGGCGGCCGAACTCCGGGTAGTCGGGGTCGGCAAACTCTACGAACATGGTAAGCGCCGCGTTGACCAGGCGCGTTAAGTAGCGATAGCCCTCGGCGCGGTCCACGGGCGAACAGGGGACGTGCGCAGCGGTGACCACGCGGCCAGCGTCGGCAATGGCATCGACAAATGCCTGCCAGGCCTCGCCGTTCTCGACCGCGGGGCCGGGCGGGCGCAGGCGGGCGGCAAAATCAGCGGCAGAAGCGACGTCGGGCTTACTCACCGGGCTTACTCACCGGGCTGCTCGCTCGGGGCGTCGGCGCGGGGAACCGGCCAGCCGAAGCGCTGGTACAACTCCCCCAGCTCTTCTTCCAGTCGCGCGGGCGTGAGGCCGAACTCCTGCAGGCTGTAATCGTGATCAGTTTCGTGACCCCTCACACGCTGCTCGCCAGCGACCAGCAATTCGCGGTAATCATCGTTCATCTCCATGCCCAGGTCACCGTACACCTTTTCTACCGTTGCCAACGGCGAAGCCACCAATTCGCGGTAATCAACCAGCGAGCGCAAGGTGTCAGGATAACGATCGAGTGCTGCCAGCGGGTCGCGGTAGCTCGCAAATGAAATACCGACCAGGGCCCGCAATGAACGCTCGCGTTGCTCGCGACTCCAGCCTGCCCGCGCGAGGCTGCCCTTGATAAGTTTGAGCAGGCTGGGAATGGCCTCGGCCGGATCACGCAACAGGACAACGAAACGTGCGTCTGGAAAAAACTCGACAAGCGACTCCACTCGCCCGGCGAAGGTGGGATTCTTGCTGCAGTGGACGTGCCCCGGACCAGCCTCGTAGAGCTGGCGGCGCAGGCAAGCGCGGTAGTAACGCAGCAAGCGGCGACGGCGACGAGGAGGCCAATGGTCAACGTGGTAGAAGTCGAGCTCGGCCATGAAGGGAAACAGCACCATCCAGAAACCCGAAGCACAGGACAAGGCGGCCACGAAGTCGTCCTCCTCGGGACTACGAAGGCCGGTGGCGTGTATGCCGGTCGCGGGGTCAACCAGGCCGCGCTCACCGCGCGAAATGGCGCGCCCGACGCGCCCGCCCAGTAACAAGCGGTCGGCGGTGACCAGCGACTGCAGCAGGCGGCGCGAGAGCAACGACGGAAATGCCATCTCCCATGCCTTGAAGTAACTGAAGCGGTCCGGGTCGCTCACCAGCAGGCGGTGCAGCAGCGTGGTGCCACTGCGTGCGTGGCCCAGGATAAACACCGGCTGTTTTATCTCGACCCGGTGCAGGCCGGGGAACAGGATGTTGTCGAGCGTGAAGCAGAACGCCTGCAACAACGCGAGTGGCGGAATGACCAACAGCACCAACACGAGCGCCATGCGCCGGGCACGCCCACGTTCGGCCGCCCAGCTAAGGCGCAGCATCAGCCACCAGTTACGAAACGAAAAATAGAACACGCTGCCCGCCGGAAGTTCTGTTTATAGGCCGTGTGCCCAGCCGAGGGGAATCCCGGCCGCCCGCTCAGGTTATAACTCTACGGGCCTCGGCCGCGATTTTTTCGAAATGCTCCTCGAGCGCAGCGTTGGTGCCAGCTGGCAGGTTGGCCACCACCCCCGATGCCCAGTCCACGTAATTGAGCCGGCGCTCGGTGCCCCAGTCCTCGGGCGGATGCTCGGTCACGTCGCGCACGTTGGAGATCTTGTCGCCCAGCTTTACCAGGGCCGCCCCCGGCGACAGGGTCGACGCGCGCTTGAGCTGCTCCTGCTTGCGTTCTTCCTTGGGCAGCTTCTTGTCGTCGGTCACTTCTTCGACCATGCCGCTCACCCCTTTGCCGAAGATCTCAGCCAGCTCGACCACCGTGGTCTTGGTGTCTTCGAGGGTATCGTGCAGCAGGGCGGCGGCCAGCGTTTCCTGGTCGTCGACGCCACCCACCCGGGCCAGCAAGGCGGCTACCTCAAGCGGGTGGTTGATGTAGGGCGACGCGTCGACGCCCTTGCGCTTCTGGGCGCGATGCTTGCACGCGGCGAAATACGCCGCCTCCAGCACGAGGTTGTTCATAGTCCTGCGTACCCCAAGGCCCCCGTATATCCCGGAGCTATCGCGATTCGGAATGCCGACAACCGACCGGGACGCCCCCCAGCGAACAGGCCAAGCGTGCGCCGGCGCGACCGGGCCAGCCCCGGCGATCAGGCCTGCAGCGGCTGTCCGTTCTGCAGGACGCTGCTCAGCCTGGAGCTGATCAGCACCTCGGCCTCCGCCATTATGCGGTCGATGAGTTCCTTGCAGGTGGGAATATCGTGGATCAGCCCGGCAACCATTCCGCACGACCAGGCGCCTGCGTCCATGTCGCCCTCCAACATGATGCGCGGGTAAACACCCGCCACCTCGTCCATGATGTCGGCGAACCCGAGGTCCTTGCCCAGCGTCTTCTCCTTTTCGAGCAGGCGGTCGACGGCCGCGTTTGACAGCACGCGCTCGGTGTTGCGAAGCGATCGCATAATGAGCCTGGTGTCGAGTTCGCTGGCATCGACGATGGCCTGCTTCACGTTCTCGTGCACCGGGGCTTCTTTGGTGGCTATAAAGCGCGTACCCATGTTCATCCCCTCCGCCCCCATGGCCAGCGACGCAACCAGCGAGCGGGCGTCGGCCATGCCGCCTGACGCTACGAACGGAATTTCCAGCTCGTCGGCCGCGCGCGGCAGCAGTATCATGTTGGGAATGTCATCCTCGCCGGGGTGGCCGCCGCACTCGAAACCATCGATCGAAGCGGCGTCGCAGCCAATGCGCTGGGCCTTGAGCGCGTGCCTGACCGCGGTGCACTTGTGGATGACCTTGACGCCGGCGTCCTTCAGCGGGGGAAGGTACTCCTGGGGGTTGTTACCCGCCGTCTCTACTATCTTGACTCCACCGTCGATGATGGCCTTCACGTAGCCCGGGTAGTCGGGCGACTGGACGATGGGTAGAAAGGTAATGTTCACGCCGAAGGGCTTGTCGGTCATGTCGTGGCAACGGGCGATTTCGTTTGCCAGGTCGGCCGGTGTTTTCTGCGTCAGCCCGGTGATTATGCCCAGCCCGCCGGCGTTAGACACCGCCGCCGCCAGCTCGGCGAAGCCAACGTAGTGCATACCGCCCTGAATGATCGGATGCTCGATGCCAAAAAGTTCGGTTATCTTGGTTTTCATGATTCGCTCCCCTGTAAGTTGAGCCCGTAGTTAGCTCGGCCACTGCGGAACCAAACCTGGCGGACCCCGCGGAAGCTAAGGCAAAACCCGAACCTTGTCGAGCCTTGCCATCGTTGTCAGACACGCCCCGGGCAAGCGTGGCCTTTACTACGCGGCTGCGTCAGACTGCCCGCTTGGAGAAATAAAGATAAAATGCTCAAACTTCACTTTGCCCCCAACTCTCGTGCCGTACGCATTCTGTGGCTGCTCGAGGAACTTGAGCTTCCCTACGAGCTCAACAAGATGGAATTTCATCCCAAGGACCTCAAGTCCGACGAACACCGCGCCCGCCATCCTCTCGGGCGCATCCCGGTGCTCGACGACGGAGACATCACCCTCTGGGAGAGCGGCGCGATCACTGAGTACATCCTCGAGCGTCATAAAAACGGTGGGCTGAAGCCTGCTGTCGACGCGCCGGAGTACCCGGCCTACCTGCAGTGGTTTCACTACTGCGAGGGCATGGTCATGCCGCCGGTCAACACCATCGTCGTACACACCCTGCTGCTGCCGCCCGACCGCCGCGATGAGACTGTGCTCGGGCAAGCCCGAAGGCTGCTTTCCAAGGCGCTGGCCCCGGTCGACGCGACCCTGGCCGACAAGGACTACCTGATCGGCAATTTTTCGGCTGCCGACACGATGCTCGGACACTCGGCCGTGATGAGCAACCGGCTCGGCTGCGTGCCCGACGAAATGGAGAACCTCAAGGCCTACTGCGCGCGCCTGGAAGCGCGGCCTGCCTTTTTAAAGGCCGACGGACTCAAGTAGAAGTACTACAAATGGATTTGTACAGAATAAAGACCGCCTTCATCGGATTGAAACGCCTGGCGACCCTGCCCGAAGAGGACAAGCAGGCTTGCATCGACGCCTATAAGTTTTTCCAACGCATGCAGGCCGGCGAAGTAACCGAGACGGCCGACGAGACCAAGGCGGTAGCCGACTACTACAAGGTCTTGAACAACATGCTGTCGATCTTTGACCTCGAAAAACTCTACATACCTCCACAGCTCGACGAATCGCTTGGCCTGTACGGCAACCAGTTGTTGTGCGAGCAGGCGCTGTTGGAAGAACTCGACCTCGACGAGCCCGACGAATCACACCTGCTGGACATGGGCTGCGGCAGGGGGAGGATCTCGCATTACTTTGCCTCCATGACCGGAGGCCAGGTATCGGGCTACAACATCGACCCCGACCAGATTGAAAACGCGATCGAATGGGCGGCTGAATGTGAGATGAGCGACCAGTTGCACTTCAAGGTGGGCAATCACCACGACCCGCTGGAGTACGAAGCGGGCACGTTTGACGGATGCTTTTCCTTCCAGGCGGTCTGGCCCTTCTTTAAGAAGGAGGAGCTCGACGATCACGCGCAGGAGATGTACCGGGTGTTGAAACCAGGAGCCCGCTACGCCTGTTCAGAGTACCTGCTCACGCCGTATTTCGATTGGGACAACGAAGAACACGCGGCGCTTCACCGGACTTTTCTTCCAACGCTTGCCGCCACCCAGTCGATGTATCCGGCGGACGTCTGCGCGGCGCTTGAACGAGCCGGCTTTGAAATCCTCGTTTCGGCGCCTTCGAAGAGCGAAGCCTGGCCACTGTGCGAGCAGAAGCGCAACTTGATCTTCATGGGTCGAAGAGCCGTCAGGGCCTTGGAGGCAATACGCGTTCTGCCCCCGTGGGTCGAAGAATCTCTCGACCTGCTTCAAACAGGCGGTGAAGCCTGGACGACTGCCGAGAAAGCCAAGATCGCCGACCTGAACTGGCGGATCGTCGCTAAGAAAAATTGATCTTGCACTACGCGCCGCCGGTCTGTACCGGTCGAGCGACCCGTGGAGCTGCGGGAATCAAAACCCTGGCTCGCCATTGAGATACAACGCTTTGCCGAACTCCAGACTCGTTGGTTACCGTCAGGGTTACCGTGATGATTTACGCGCGCGTCAGTTATTCGTGCATAAAAGCTTACGGGGACCCCTCGGCTGGCACAGGGAGACACTGTCACGACGGGCAACCGGATTGGCGAACAGGCCCACGTCTACGGGCCCGGTGGGAACAACCACGCCAGTCGAAGCAGCGTCAAGTCCGTTCGCGCGCAGCCTGAGCTTGGACACGAACAACGACGAACCCTGGTAGGGACCACCGATGCCCCCCAGCGGCTTGAGCACGGCCCTGACCCGCTTATCGGCTGATCGGCACGTCACCCGCGCACCGTTACCAGACGACGCGCAGCCGGTCAGGCTTATCGTGCGGGAGAAGCCGCCCTGGTCACCGACAGTGACAAAGGCGTTGCCTGCCAGCATCGTATCGGCAAGGCCTCCACCGGTGTCGTTTTCACTGATGAAGCTACTGGTTATACGCGCGGCCCCGTTGTCCTTCGTAGCCCTTGCGGGTCTCAACACTACGCTCTTGATGACGAATGAACCCGGGGTCGTGTCGAGATCGTCGGCGTCGCAGATCCCGTCACCGTCAGTATCGCTTCCACCGCCCGTGTTGACGCAAACGCCGCCCAGGCACTCGTCCAGTTCACTGCAGGTGTCGCTACCACTGTCACAGGGAGTGGTGTCCGGTTCAGGGACGCAGGTGCCGGCCGGCTCTGTACAACTCGCGTCGCACGGGGCCGTGCATGGTGGAGTGCCTACCACGCAGCTACCGCTGCCGAGGTCACAGGTCTCGACACCGTTGCACGCCAGGCTATCGTCGCACTCGGGGTCAGAGGAACAACCGCAAAGGCGGGCCTCGAACTCCAGGATCCTCGCGTCGGCGGCATTGCCAGCGGAGGGAAAAACCAGCTTGGCCTTAAGGACGGTCGCCGCAGATATGTCGACCACCTCGGTGCCCGCTCCTAGTCCACTGAGGCTGGTAACCTGTGTCCACCCGGTTAACGAAAAGGAGTCCGCCGAGGCATCCGTGGTCACGTATATGTCCAGGGCCTCGCTCGTGGTGCTGTCCTGTTCGATGACGAACTGGTTGATAACCTCGGGCGAGGAAAACTCGGCGATCAGGTAGGAGTGGTCTCCGTAACCCTCAGCCGGCTCATTCCCCGCACCGAACCAGTCGCTGTTCCAGTAGGTGGCCAAGTCCATGTCGAATACGTTAGCGGCGTCAGACGGCAACCCGTTTTCGTCGGACCACACGTCGGTCAGGATCGGCGCCACTCCGCCATCAACGGAGCTGAGCAGGTTGTCTTCGCTGGTACAGACCTGTGCCGTCGCTTTTTCAACGACGAGAACACCCACCAGCACTGCAATCGTGAGGGCAACCGAGAGGGCTACTAACCGCCTTAGTCCCCGATTCAATCTACCTGGTTCCATATTGTATTTTCCCGTCCGTGCCCCGGCGGCCGAACTAAACCGTGAGCCCATCATTCGCTGCATACCAGTCGCTTACGGTCCTGGCCGGCTGACACCAACGTGCATCCGTCGATGGCATCGACCCTGGTGATGAATCCGTGTACCAGGCTTCCCGTCACCGGGGCGACCGGGTTGGTCACGCCGGCCGGGCCCGTCTCAGCACTGGTAAGTTTCTTCGCCCTTATCCGCAATACGAACAGGTGCTCGCTGAGACGCTTCTTCTTCGTTGCCGTGGCGCGCACGCGGCCGTCGTTGGAGCGACAACGAACCCTGCGCAGCTTCGAGGAATGCGCCGAGCAGTTCTCCAAGGGCAAAGAAACACTGAAACTGTCCGAATCGGCCAGGTCCATCGTGTTGG
>CAUZFM010000079.1:0-11973 GCA_963579235.1 uncultured Binatia bacterium (SeqCode) | reverse complement strand
GCCCACCTGTTTTCTTGAACCCGAGCCAGCCCTTGTCGGCCAGGAAACGGTTGAGAAACAAAGTCCTGTTCGAGCTACCACCGCTACCGTGGTCTGACAGGAGAAGAAGGTCGCTGTCCTTTCCCGTTGCTTCCAGCAGGCGCCCGAGAGCGCGGTCCACGGCACGGTAGACCTTTGCGATAGCGTCGCCGGGTCCTTCCTCGCTGTAGCGCGGGGACGCACTATCGTGGAACTGCCAGAAATGGTGGCCCACCGTGTCGGTTTCTCCGTAGTGCACCGCAAAACAATCGAGGTCATTGCCAGCAAGCAGGTGCAGTGAGATCTCGGTACGGAGTTCGATGTCGCCAAGCATCTGCTCGAGTGCCTGCTCATGCCAGCCGGCATCAATACGGGACTGCTGCGGGCCACTGATGGCAAGATCACCAAAAAGCCGTTCCAATTCGACGGCCAGGCCGGGCGGCGATGACCTGTGCGCCTTGTCGCCGGCGCCCATAGGGGTGTCAAAGCCGCAAAGCTGGAACGCCGATAGTTCTTCGGGCGGCCAGGTCGCCGGGAAACCGTAGACGCCCACCTGCAAGCCGACCGCCGACATGGCCGCCCAGGCCGATGGCAGGCAACGGTCTGCCGAACTCGCAAAACGGACTCCGTATCCCTGCTTTCTGAGGGTAAAGTCGAGTACACCGTGCCGCGACGGAGAAGCGGCGGTCATGAAAGACGTCCAAGCCGGAAACGTTACCGCTGGCACCGTAGAGCGCAGCGGCCTGCTGGCACCGCGGGCGAGGACATCGGCCAGCACCGGCATGCTACCGTCTTCGATCCACGGCCGGGCAAGCTCAAAGCTGGCTCCATCCCAACCGACAACGAGAAGCATCGCTACTCCATGTAGCCCAGCGCCCGCAATCTCTCGCGAGACGCATCGTCCAGCTCTCCTTCACTGCCCTGCACCGCGGCCGCTGCAGCCACGGTCCGCAGGGCTTCGAGATCCCTTAGCAATTCGGCGACAACATCCTGCTGTTTCCCGGCCAGGTTCTCGGTCTCCCCCGGATCGGCGAGTAGGTCGTACAACTCTACCGGCTCGAGGCCCCGGGGGTTACCCTCGTTTGCGACGACCAGTTTCCAGCGCTCGCCGCGTATCGATTCGAGGACGTTGCCCTCGTGGTCTTCTTCGGCGTACACGCTGGTCGGCGCCTTGGAGTCACCAAAAAGATCACGTCCCTGCCAGCCCCCGGCAGCCGACAGGCCTGCGCCCGCCGCCACTGTAGGTGCGACGTCGAGTAATCTTGCCAGTCCATCGTCGCTGCTTCCGGCCCGCGCCGCCCCCGGCAGTTTAATTATCAGCGGGACGCGGAGCTGCTCCTCGTACAAGGTGGTGCCATGCCACCAGCCACCATGCTCGTAGAACTCCTCACCGTGATCGGCCGTAAACACGATGAGTGTGTCATCGTACACGCCGGCTTCCTTGAGGGCGTTAATCAACTGGCCAACAAAAAAATCGAGATACTCAACGTTTGAACGGTATAGATCCCGCAACTCGCCGGCCCGTGATGGGTCGGGATGCGGCGTTTCAACGCGGGCAACCGCCCGGCCGTTGTAAGGAAGCTCAAAGTAAGGGTCGTGCGGATCCATGTAGTGCACAAGCGCAAAAAACACCCCCTCGTCTGCCTGGTCCAGCCAGGGCAACGACGCCCCGTTCACAGTAGTGCCGTCCTGGTAGTAGTGGTCGACCTGCTTGCTGCCGGACAGGAAGCGTTCGCGGACCAGGCGCATGCCACCGTAGAGCGCCAGCTTGGAGCCAGAGTCGGTGGCGCCGAAGAAAAAATTTGGGGCGAGGTAGCGATAGACATCAAAGCCCTGCTCAAAACTGAACGAAGGGGCCACGTTGATGTTGGTCACAAAACCACCGGTAGCGTAACCGTTGTCCCCCAGGTGTTCGGCCAGCGTGGTCACTTCGGGCGGCAACAGGTCGGTCTTGTGCATGACCTGGTGAGACGCGGGGTACATAGAAGTCAGGATAGTCGCTATCGATGGACGCGTCCATGACGACTGCGCCGTGGCATTCTTAAAAACTACCCCGTCGGCAGCCAGCGCGTCCAGCGAAGGGGTCGTGGCCAACCCGGCGCCGTAAGCTCCAACGTGATCCGCTCTCAGCGTGTCGGCGATTATCAGTAAAACATTGGGGCCCGTGGCAGAACCAATATCAGCCACCTCCTCACCGCCCTCGCCGCCCGCATAAAACGTCACAACGACTCCCAGCAGCAAGGCCGCTGCAACCAGGCCGCCACAGGTTCGCGCTGCCGTCAACGCGTCACCCTTATCCTGGACCCGGCGCTGGACGACCGCGCGCAGTAGCAGGAACAACAGCAGTGCGCCGACCAGGAGCCCCAGGTGCACTGCTATACCGCTCGAACTGGCAAGGGGCAGGTTCTCGGCGAAGAGATCCCTCGTGATACGAAACTTCGATACGACCAACCCGAGCGAAGCGGTCACCAGTCCGGCGGCAACGGCCTGGGTAGATTGTTTGAGCGCCGGTAGCGGCAACACTGCGCAGAGCAGCCCCCAGCCGCCACCCATGGCTGCACCCAGCAGTCCGTAGCTGCAGGCAGCAAAGAAAAACACCCAGTACTCGGCGGCACCACCACCGGCTGCGATGACCCCACCCTCGACCACCCCGACCAGGGCCCCGCCGGTAAAGCCACCAGCTGCTCCAGCAAATATTCTTCCAAGTAAGCTGTTCAAACCCACGTTCTCCTTATAGTTACGTTCGCTCTTTTCCATCGACCCCTCGAGGCCTCAACTGTTTACGCACCTTTCGCGATCAGGTCTTCGTACATGTCTTCCATTTGGCGCACCATCGACTCGGCAGAAAAGCGCTGCTCGACCCGTTCACGTGCTGCGCGCCCCATCTCCGTGCCCAGCGATTCATCGTTGAAAAGCGTCCTCAAAACGCTAGCAGTACCTTGGACGTCGCCATACTCCACCAGGTAACCCGATATACCATGGTCGATCATTATAGGCGCACCACCGACGGCGGTCGATACCACGGGCATCTCCATGGCCATTGCTTCGAGCAAGGCGTTGGACATTCCCTCTGTTTCCGAAGGAAGCAGAAAAACGTCCGCCTCTGCAAAAAAAGCGGGCATATCATCCACGATGCCACAGGGCTCAATCCTGTCAGCCACGCCACGCGCACGGGCCAGTTCGGCTGCCTCACCGGCTAGCTCGCTTTCCCCTGCCACCCTGACGCGCAAGCCATGAAACTCCTTTGCCAGTACCGAGATCACGTCGAGCAGAACCGGGTATCCCTTGCGTGGTTTGAACTGCATCACCACGGCCAGCACCGGTCCGTCAGCCTCCCGGTCTGCGGGCTCTGCCGCTACCTGGAATCGATGCAGGTCTATACCGCTGGGAATCATCAACATGCGATCCGGCTTCACGCCCTCCACCCTCTCGGTGAACTCGAGCACTGCCGGTGAATTGCCCGTGACAAGGTCGGTGAGCGCGTTGGACACCCTGACCGCGGCCCACTCAGACAGACCCGACGGCTCGTGCAGACCTCGGCGACTGGTGACCACCCGCTTGACACCCGCCATCCGGGCACAAACGGCTGCGAAAAAATTACCCCTCAGCAGGTAGCCATGCACGAGGCCGGGCCCCAGTATCTTCAGCTCACCCACCAGCCGACGCGCGCCTTGCCAGTCGACAACGCTACCAAGCCCACCGATCATTCCCAGTGTAGCCACCGGAACATCCAGGGCAGCGACCCGGGACAGGAGATCCCCCTCGTCCCTGAGCGCGAACACGTGAGGAGCAAAGCGCTCGCGGTCGAGCAACCTGAGAACCTGCAGCAGGTGGGTTTGCGTACCACCTGTATGCATCGAGGCGACAACGTAGGCAATTGGAACTGGACGATGGCTACTCATGGCGGCAGGCGCTCGACTGGGCGGTTTTATTCTACCAGACGCGGGCGGCGTTAACCGCGGCTTCGCTCCCGGAACTCGCCCAGGGCCCGACCCCAGGATGCGATGTCGCTGCGACGTAAAACCAGGACTTCCGACAAGCCCAGCCCCGATTCTCGAAGAAAGAATACCAGCAACAGTACGGCGGCCACGGTATACGACAACGTGGTGGCCATGGCAGCACCAGCAATGCCCCGCGACGGAATGAGCAACAGGTTCAGCCCCAGGTTCCCGGCCAGGGCTATGTACGCCGCCACTATGTTGACCTGCTGCCGGTTGCGACTCGTGAAGTTTCGCGACAGCAGCACGTACAGAGACATCATCACCATACCAGAGCAGATCCACGGCAGTGGGATCGCTGCGGGCGCGAAATCGCTGCCGTACCACAAAGTAATAAACCAACGGCCGCTCAGGGCGAGCACAGCAGCAGCCAGGCCCGATAGAACCAGAATCTGCCGGCAAGCCATGGCCGTCATCCGGTGGGCTTCTGCTTCGCTGCTTCCTGTGAGGCGCGGAAACATTGCCATGCCCAACGATTGCGGGATGTACATCAGGTGCTCGGCAAGGCGAGCCGCGATCGAGTAAAAAGCCACTTGTGCCGGGTTCAAAAAATACGCGACCATGTAGATGTCGGCCTTGAAGTGAAAATGGGAAGCGATGATCTGCACATGGGACTTGATGCCGTAGCGAAACATCCGCCGAAAAAGACCGGGGTCAAATCCGCGCGCGATGGGTGTCTCCTTGTTGACGGACCATAACACCCACGCTCCCATGAGCATTCTGACCGTAACGACGACAGCCAGGGCGCCGGGCAAGCCTGCCCCGAAGCCCACCAGCACCACGGTCATAGCCGCCAGCGTGATCAACGATTCGGCCAACAATCTAGTGTTGTACACCTTGAAACGGTCGGTCGCCTGCAAGGCGGAGTAAAGGTAGCTCTCCATGAGCAGTAAGGGCACCAGCGGCAGGACAACGGCGAGGCTCCAGCTCGAGGCACCCCGGAGTATGGTGCCGAGCAACTGCTCCCTGAAAATCACGATCGCGGCCACCAGCAGCACCGAACTGCTAAGCGCGAGGTAGAGGACGTTGGCGACCACCTGGCCAACGTCTTCTTTCTCGCGACGGATAAAATACACGGTCGCCTGCGCCTGTCCGAACTTGGCCAGGGTTACGACGCTGGCTGGAAAAAGCGCGACGAGCGCGAATATACCTCGATGCTCGGGGCCAAGCATGCGGGCAGTCACCATGCCAGTGAACATGCCCACGGCCATGGTCAGTATTCGCGTGCCGAATGTACCCGTGACGTCACGGGCCAGGCTTCCCCCCGTCCAGTCCGGCTCTTTCTTTGTCGGCGGGGTATCAGCCACCCGGCTGCTCCATAGCGGGGACAATAAGCCCCTTTACCAGCTCCTCCAGCTTTTCCTCCGGCCCGATCTGCAAGCTGAAACACGGCACCCGAGATGACAGCTGTTCGGCATCGACGCGGGCGTCGGGCGCCGAGGTTTCAGCCGCGAGGTCGAGCACCTCGCCCATGATACCGATGCGGCGCACTTCCTGGGCCATGGTATTACCGGCGAACATGCGTTCTACGCAGGCAGACGCGTCAATTCTTTTGAGCAAAGTGTGACTGCCCCGTTCGACCGAAAAAATAGCAGCCGGTTCGCAGGGGTTCATTTCGATCTCTGCAGGCACGTACCCGTCGCGTGCAAAAACCCGCCCCTCCCCAGTTGCTACCACCTGTTGAGCCCCGGCCCCGGCAAGGGCCAGGCTGTGCGAATCAAGTAACACCGTCTCGGGGCAGGCAAGCACCTGCGAAGCATTGTAGAGCACCAGGTTGTCCGACAGCATCGCCGACCCGTCCACGCCAAGCATGGACACCGCCAGGGTGGACTTACCACAGCCGGGCATACCCGTGAGCAAGGCCGTGCCCGACGGGGTGCGCACCGCCCCCCCGTGGAGAACATGCCAGCCCTGCTGGCGACTCAACCGCCACAGCACAGGGTGGTAAAATAGATAGTAGGCCAAGGTGCTGAAGCGATGCGACATCAGGGCATCAAGACGTCGCCGGTGGCGAAGCCGACGCAGCCACTCCACCCCCTTCCGCTCACCCAGGCGAAAATAATATTTACCTTCCAGCGAGGTCGGTGTGCCCGACGCGTCGACGTGCAGCTTCAGGTTGGCAAAATCATCTATGCGCATCCACCAAGCCTGGCCACCCTTCAGGTATAGATCCCGGTCGGGCTGTCGTTCCCAGTCTCCGAGGCTGAAGACCTCGCGCGGAGAACGCGGCGGTTTTCCCTCACACCAGGTCAGGCGCGAGACCAGGTCGGGTGGGCTGGAGTCTTCTACCAGCAGCCTCTGAAAAACGGACGAGGCGTAGTCACGGAAAAGTACCGAGTCGCTGTAGAGGTCCAGCCGCACCCCGTGCAGCGCCAAGCGCAGTGCTTCACCTTGCTGATTCAACATGTTGCAGGCCCGCTTCAGGCCCGGACGCCGTGCCCCGGGTTACCATGATAGCGCTCGATCACGCCGTCATAAACAGCGCAGATGCTATCTACGTGCCGTTGCAGTGAAAAAAGTTCCGCGTTAGCCCGTCCGCCGAGGGCAAGTGCTTGCGCGACTTCGCCGTTCTCGAGTATTGACACAAGGGCGTCGGCCAGCGCCGTGGGGTCGCCAGGCTCGACCAGGAGCCCGTCCTTTTCTTGATGCACGAACTCGGGTACACCCCCCGCCCTCGTGGCGACCACCGGGGTTCCGACGGCCATGGCTTCGATTATCACGCGACCAAAAGGCTCGCCGCGCACCGAGCTATGAACGACCACGTCGGCCGCAGCCATCACGTCGGGGACATCGCCGCGCGCACCGGTGAAAAGAACCCTCGAGGATAATTCGTGTTCTTCCACGAAACGCCGACAGCGCTCCGCGTAATCATGCCCACTCCTGTGCACTCCACCGACCAGGGCGACGGTCAAAGCGGGAATCCTTTCCTTGAGAAGAAGCAACGCCTCGAGAACTACTATCTGCCCCTTCCACTCCTGCAGGTTGCCGACAACCACGACCAGCCTGCCGTCGGCTCCTACGCCAAATTCGCGCCTTATTTCGCCGAAAGGTTTCTTCGGCCTGAAGCGTTCGAGATCGAGGCCATCGTAGATCACGTGGTAAGCCGGGGGACGTATTCCCTGCGACACGCAGTGGCTCTTAATAGCCTCGGTCATACAGATAGAGGCTGCGACACCGCCGGCCAGGCCGCGCTCTACGAACGAGTGCTTGTCGAAGCCCTTGCTGTGCACCACGCAAGGGATACGGCACAGCCGCGCGGCCACGATCGCATCAAGGTTGGCCCTGTAACCGTTGCACACGTGAACGAGGTCTGGTTTCTCGGCCGAAAGCACCCGTGACAACCTCAAGGCCGTGGGCAGGGTTTCAAAGACGAAGTTGCCTGCCCGGCGCACGAACTGCATGGCCGAAGCGACCGCCGAAATCGACTTGACCCGGCGATAGCTGGGATTTGTGTGCAAGCCGTGGTCCCGGGGCAAGCGTCGCTTGTTGAAAACGATGACGCGTACCCCCAGCTGGCGGAGTTCCTCGACGACTTCCTTGTCCTCGTAAAGGACAACTACCGGTTCGTAGCGGGACCGGTCCAGTCCACTGATGAGATGCACCATCCCGGTCAGAGACCCACCGACCACGTGCCCGGATGAAGCCTCGAGGAAAAGGACTTTCATTTTCCCGCGTCCACCGATCGACGCAGTGCCTCGTCGGTGGCAACAGCGGGTGACCAGCCCAGGATCTCACGGGCCCGCGTGCTCGAGTAACGTGCGTTCCTGGCGGATCGCTCAAACTGGTAGGCGGGTGTCCATTGCCGGCGCTTGAGCAGCTTGAAGAGAAAAGCCACGGCTCTTATCGCGGGTAGCAGTAATGCCGGCGGCAGGTACACCACCCTCGCCCCCGACGACTCGGCCGCGGCCAGCAGGGCGAAGTACTCTCGCTGCCTGAGCGAACTTTCATCGACGAGGTTAAAAACCTGTCCGTCCACCCCGGGGGTCGTGGCCGCGAGGACCAGTGCGTCAGCGGCGTTTTCTACGTAACAGATTGGTACCGGGTAAGATGAGCGACTGGCAACCAACCGCAGGGGCCCCAGGCGCTTGCTTACACGGCCCCTGAACAGCGGCCGGCCAGGTCCGTAGAGGACCCCGGGCCTGACAACCACAACAGGGGCACCGGACTTGAGCGCAGCCATCGCCGCGCGATCGGCATGAATTTTTGAGCGGGTGTAGTGTCCCCTCAACAGCGGCTTGCGGTCATAGTCTCGTTCTTCGTCGACCTCGATTTCCGAGTGTCCCCGGCCAAGGTCAAATATGCCGAGCGAACTCACGTGCACAAAACGCCGTGCACCTGCGGCCAGCGAGGCTTCTATCAGCCGGTGAGTGCCCAGCACATTGCTGTTGTGAAAAACTCCCCAGTCGCCGCTGGTCTGCACGTGCGCGCCAGCGTGAATCACCCCACCACAGCCCTGCAGCGAAGCGGCGAACCCGTCAATGTCTTCGAGTTCGCCAACAACAACGGTCGCGCCCTGCCGTTCGAGCTCCGTACCGTCAGAACCGGCGCGCACCAGCGCTGCCACTTCGTGGCCGGCTTCACACAGTCGGGTGACAATGCGGGCCCCGAGAAAACCCGTCGCACCGGTAACGAAGATCTTCACCGGCCAGCCCCGTCGCCGCCATCGGCTATCGCCGCCCAGATCTGCTGCGTGACATCGACCACTGCGCGGGCTTCATCCACGCTCACCGGCGACTCACCGCCCTCGTCCACCGCGGAATAAAAGCGAGAAAGGAGATTTCCCATACCGGGATAGAACCTGGTTTTTCCAGTCAGGAATTCGATCGTACTGCGCCCCGTCTGTGAAAACAGCTGCCAAGCCTCTTCGAGATTTGGTAGAGACTTGCCAATCAGCTTTGGCACGTTGCGGACGACACGCCTGATGATGGTCATGTTGTTCAGGTTCACGTCCACGGTCATGCGCGTTCCATAAAGCCTGAGCGTGTTGCTCTGCGGGTAGGCGTTCATCGAAATGGTCAACACCCCACTCACGTCGCCTGATTTCATCAGCACCCGTAGCTCGCGCGGACCTTTTCCGTCCCTTCGATCAAAAGCCCAGGCCTGGAGTTCATCGACCGGACCCAGGAAAGCCAGTTGCAGGTACAGCGGGTGTGGAAGCAGGTCGCCCAGGCCCCCACCGGTGAGCTGGGACAGCCATGCTCGTTCGCTCGCGTGGCCAGCCTGGTAGCTCTCCACGCCCACGAGGTCACCGAGTACACCGTCTGCAACGAGCCGCCGCGCTTCGAGCATGACGGGGTCAAACAGCCGATTGTGATCAACGCAAAGCATTCGACCAGCCTTGTTGGCGGCGGAGACCATGCGGTCAACTTCTTCTACCGATACCGCGGCTGGCTTTTCCACCACCACGTGCACACCGGCCTCCAGCGCGCTTACGGCGACTTCGGCGTGGGTATGCGGCGGCGTCAAGACGTGGACGACGTCGAGTTCTTCCGCCGCGAGCATCGAACCCGTATCAGCGTAAGTTCTCTGCACGTCAAAACGATCAGCGAGATCATTAGCGGCACCAAGATTGGCATCGGCTATCGCGACGACGTCGGCACCGGCTTTGCGAATGTAGGGTACGTGTACACCCGAGATGATGCCGGCTCCTACCAAGCCGACCCTGGTGCTGGACGATCGATCCATTGAACTTCCCGAGGGTATTCCTGCCCGGTCAGCGGCCCGTTCCCCGTTGTGGAGGTGGCCACCGGCAAAAACCTGCTATGCCGACTCGGCGATCTCCTTGCGGCCTTCATTCTCGCCTTCGAGGTCTACGCGTTTACCCCCGAAGCCGTACTGCCTGAGATAAATGAGGTTGGAATAGACCGGGTCGTCGACTTCAAGAGCCCCTCCCGACAGTAAGCCCCGCAGCTGTTCAACACCCCGTTGCACCGAGTACTTGGGTTTGAACTTCAAAACGTACTCGATCTTGTCAAAACTGACCTTGTAACTCCGCAGATCATCGACCGCGGCTACGTGCTCCACCGCTATGCCCAGGTCAGGGAGTGCCGCGGCTACGATGTCGGCGGTCTCGCCGACGGTGTGATTCTGGGAGTTGCCTCCAACGTTGAAAATCTCTCCCGATACTTCTTCAGACGGGGCTTCTGCGGCCGTAAGAAAAGCCCTCGCCACATCCTGCACGTGTACATGGGGTCGCCACGCTTCGCCACCCATCACGGTCACCTTGCCACCCGAAAGCGCCCGCGCTGTCATGGTGTTGACCATCAAGTCCAGCCTCATCCTCGGCGAGGTACCAAAGACGGTGCCAAGCCTCAGCGTCACCACTGAGCAATCTTCGAGTTCGGAGTTCAGTATTCCTTCCGAAACGATTCGGCTACGGGCGTAAAACGAAACCGGGTTCAGAACCGAACCCTCGTTGAGAACCAATCCCTCGTTGGCCCCGTACACGCTGCACGACGAAGCGAACACGACCCGCTTGACCTCGGGGGCCAAACGAACGACCTGGCTCAGAAGCTTGGTCGACTCCACGTTGATCGCCAGGGTCTCTTCTTGGTCCAGCTCGCAGGCAGCGTCGCCGACCAGGGCCGCCAGGGCAATGACAGCACTCACGCCGCGCATACAGCGAATCAAGTCGCGGATATTACATATATCGCCGCGAACAACTTCCAGGCGCGGGTTTGAGTAGCACTCCTTGAGCCCCATGTCACCGTAAAGAAAACAGTCAAGCACGCGAACCCTATAGCCCTTGGCGAGCAGCATCCTTACCAGGTGACTACCCACGTAACCAGCTCCACCGGTTACCAGGACCATATCTCCGGGATTCAAAACTCCCCCCCCTGTTTTATCGCTTTCGGTCACGCTTCTCTCGCCCTTACCGCAGCAATCGCATCGAGGATGCCGGTATCCATCTGTTCGAGCAGCCCTGAAAGAGCCGGCAGCAGCCGGTAAGGGATTCCTATCGCATTGCAGGCCTCGGTAATGTCGCGTACCTCGGTCGGACTGAGGTCGGCCAGCGAAACCAGCACCAGTTTAACCTGGTGAGTGCTCGCGGCCATGGCCATGTCGGACGCGCCGCCAATGACCCTGACCCCGTGTATGAGGCCGCCCCAGCTGTCGGGCTCGTGGTCTATAATTCCCATGGGCATATAATGCGAATCCGGATCTTCAAGCAACGCCCGCAGTATGTTGTCGGCCCCGTGCCCCGATCCAGCAACGAGAACGTTGACCATCGGCCCGGTCCAGCCGTCAGTAACACCGCCGGCCCGAAAGGCCTGCAGGAGATAACGACTGATCGTCAACATAAAAACGACCAGCATCCAGTCTATCAGGAAAATGGCCCGCGAATGCCCACGAAAACCCGAAAAGTAATCGGCGGCCACTATCAGAGCTGAGCCCACACTGACCGCCTTTATGATGGCCGCGAAATCACGACGGGAAAACCTCTCCACCGCCCGCTGGTAGAGACCAAAGTATACAAAAATCGGCGGGCGAAACAGCGTGATCCACAGCAGGGTAACCCCTATGTAAGGCATCGACCGATCTTCGAGCACCCAGTCCGTCTTCAACAGGTTCGCGAAGATATAGGCCATGATTACGAGCAGCAGGTCGCCCAACGCCATGTAAATGCGGCCGCGGTTACGAGCGAAAAACCCTACCTTCAACTGGCTCAGTGCGAGCTTGAATACCCCGCCCAGCAGAAAACCGAGATCACCAGCAACCGAAAAATTTTGCACGTAGTCAAGGTCGCGCTGCAGTTTCTCAGGCAGTAAGTGTTCGATGTAGTAGGACTCGGTATCAATGGTGCCCTCGGGGTATTCGTCGGCCTCGTCACGCCCGTCCATCTGGCTGGGCCCTATCATGCCCGGCTTCATGTCGAGCACACCCCGATGTTCGTTGGAATAGAAGTTTACGAAATAGGGATCTTCTGGACGCGGGCCCACGAGCGACATCTCACCCA
>CAUZFM010000078.1:0-12026 GCA_963579235.1 uncultured Binatia bacterium (SeqCode) | reverse complement strand
CGCCCTGCCGAGTGCGCGCGGACCGTGCAGCGGCAGGACGGGAAACGCGAGGTTCAAGCCGAGCTCGCTGTGGAGTTTGCGCGCGTTGAATCCGGTAAACGCGGTCAACGGTCCACCCATACCGAAGCCGTGGACACACACCAACCAGGGGCGCGGCGGCCCAGGGTAGCGAAGCACGTAAGCGTGAAAACGACGGTTGGGCTCCATGGCCTGCCAGCGTTCGCGCCCCGGCTCGCTCGGCCACGGCTCGTAGAGGCTGGGGTAACTCAACTGCTGGTACTGCAACCGCCGGAGCCCCTGCTGAGACACGGCGCGCCCCAGCGATACTTCTTCCACCGGCGGCGGGTCGCGGTGGTAGCTGGACGGGTCGGCTAGCCAACCGCGTCGCTCAAACAACTGCTCGGCGTCCGCAAGCTGGGCGAAGCCCTTGGAGATTCGTTCTTCAAGGTTACGCCCGGCCGCCAGGTTGGCGGCCAACGCAAAGCCCCTGTCGAGCGCCGCTTCGGCCATCGCTCCCAGCGATGGCCCGGGCCGCGGAACCCGCAGGCGCAGGTCGTTCTCACGGTACCCCTTCCAGGTGTCGCTGAGCGTATCAGCGGCAGACCGGGCCGAGAGGGCAAGGTTGTCCAGGTAGTTTCCCAACTGCTTAAGCAAAGCCCGCAGAAGGCCGGCTGTCAATAGCTTTCTGTGCGCTTACCGTCACATAGACCGCCGGCGGTCAGCCGGCCGATCTCAGCTCGAGGGTATCCACGCTCGCGCCTGCCGGGCGGGTGACGGCGTGCAACAGCGACTCGGCCACGGTCGAGGGCTGCATGGGAGCGCCGGCGAAGGCGAGGTAGCCTTGCTCGTCCCACAGCTCGATCGCGCGCGCGGCCTCGGCCGGATCCCAGTCTTCCATAAAGCCACCGTCGGTGGCGCCCGACCTGAGCAGGGTCACGCGGATGTTGTCACCGCGCAACTCGGCCCGCAGGCCACGCGTAAACAACTCCAGCCCGGCCTTGGTGGCGGTGTAAGTCGACAACAACGGAAACGGATTGAGCACCGCCTCCGAGCCGATGTTGACGATCTGCCCTCCACCCGATTTTTTCATGAGCGGCACAGCCTCGCGGCTGCACAGCAGCGGTCCGCCCAGGTTGGTGTAAACGGTTGCGCGCAGGTCTTCGTCCGACGCGTTTTCTATTGAGTGCAGGCAGCCGATGGCAGCGTTGTTAACCAGCAGGTCGAGGCTGCCCATCTCGCGCGCCACGGTAACAAAAGCAGCGCGGACGCTGTCAGCATCGGCAACATCGGTCGGCACGGCCAGCGCCTGCGCGCCCAGCTCGGCGGCGACGCGCTCGAGACGCTCACGTCCGCGGGCCAGCAAGGCCACCCTGGCGCCGGCATCAACAAGACAACGGGCAACGGCTTCGCCTATTCCGCGCGAAGCTCCGGTGACGACCGCCACGCGGCCGGCAAGTTCAGCGGCAGCACTACCCTGAGCCGGCATGGCGGCCAGCATCCAGTCCCCCTGCGCCCAGTGCAAGCGCCGATGGCACCTGCACCCCCGTGGGGGCCGTCGGGCAAGCTACGCCGGCGGGCGCATAGTCACGCCGACGAGCGTGTTGAGAAAGTGCTCGACCTGGTCGTCCGGCCGGCCGGCGAACTTCATCTGGACCAGCATGTGGGCCGAGCCGACCACCAACCTGGCGTCGTCGTCCGCATCCACGTCGGCGGCGACGCTGCCCTCGGCCTGCCCTCGCTCAATGGTGGCACGCATGATGGCCACGATCTTTTCCTGCAGCTCGAGGTAGCGCGGCCAGGTGTCCTCGCCCACCGCGGTGCTGTAGTCGAGCCATACGCGCGCCACGTCCGGACGGCGAGTGACGCCCTCCACGAAAGCCCGCGCGTGGCGGCGCACGACATCCGGTGCCGGGCCACCGCGGGCGTGAACGCTCTCGGCCATCTCGAGAAGAAAATCAGCCACCTCACTGACCACAGCATTCACCAGGCTTTCTCGGCTGGAAAAATAAACAAACACCGTTGATACCGCGCAACCGGCCTGCTCGGCCACCTGGGAGTGACCCGCACGGCCCACTCCCAAACGAGCGAACACCGCCATGGCAGCCTCGAGGAGCTCGCCCCTGCGCTGTTCGGGAGGCAGTCGACGGCGTTTTTTTGCGTTGTTTTCCAGTGTCCTTGACACGTTAGACTCCAGTAGGGTACACTCTTACTGCTATTGAGTGATTTGTCAATAGTGGCTATAAGCGAAACCGCCGGGTAGCTTGCTACCCGCGAGAGCAAAAACAGGAGCCCCCATGAGCAAGCAAGCCAACAGCCCCACTGACCTCAAGCCCCTGCCGGCCGAACACCCCGTGCCCGAAGAGAGCCTGGAGTCTTACGAGCTGGCCTTCGGGCAACAGATGAACACCTGGGCCGAGATACTCGAGGAGAACCACGAACGCCTTCACGCTGGAAGATTCTCGCTGCACTGGATGGAGACCGACAAGGCCAACTGGGGTCGGCGGGCAAAACCGTCGTCGCGCGGCATGACCTACACCGACACCAACAGGGTCAAGGGCTACGGGGATATGCCCGAGCAGGCTACCGCTCTCAACTTCGCCCCTCGCGGCGCGGTTCGAGACCCCTACGTTGATCGCATGCCGGTGATCTCTGCCTACGACGTCGTCGACCGCAACGAGGTGTGGGCCGAGAACGTCATCACCCTCTACGAAGAGGCCAAGGCCAGGCAGTGGAACGCCACCCGCGACATCCCCTGGGACGAGCTCGAGCCCCTGCCCGAGGACCTCGAGAAAGCCACCTGCCAGTTGTGTACCTTTCTGACCGAGGTGGAGTTCGTGGCCGGTGATTTCCCGGCCAAGTGGTTGCACCGCATTCCCCAGGATTTTCTCGAGGTGAAGAGTTTCCTGTCTACCCAGATCATGGACGAGGCGCGCCACCAGGAAGTTTTTCGCAAGCGGGCTGTCGCCGGCGGTGGCCTGCTGCACGCCTCGCCGGGATTCGAGTGGGCACTGAAGGCCATCATGGAATCCCCCTCGCACACCATGGGCACCTTCCTGCTGAACCTGCTCGGCGAGGGCCTGGTGCTGTCCATATTCCGTTCGGGGGAGATGATCGCCAAGACCCACGTGGACAAGGAAATTTTTCGCCGTTGCCTGCAGGATGAGGCCCGCCACGTGAGCTACGGCGTGATGGAGCTCAAGAACCACCTAGACAACATGCCCGATCGCGACGCGGCGCTCGAAGACATGCACCGTTTTGCCGACGTGGGCGAGATGGTGATTCTCACCGCCTTTACCGAGGCTGCGCTGGTGGAACCCCTGGCCATACTCCTGGGCGGCGGAATCGACCGAATAGAGCAGGGACTGGAGCAGGCGGGAGGCCTGTGGACCAACTTCATCGAGGAGTACCTCGGTCGCTGCCAGCGCGCCGGCTTCGATCGCAGCGAGCGCTGCGGCATTCCGACCCAGGCACCGTGGTTGCAGTAGTGGCCGACGCCCAGCAACAGGACAGCGCTGCCGCCGGGACGGCAAACGCTATAGAGTTCCCCTCGCTCGCGTGGTTCGAGCGCCTGGCTGCGATGATGAACGACAACCGCGCGCGGCAGGAGAAACTCGGCTACGTGGATTGCGTCGCCGGCTTCTCGGTGACCGGTACCGAAACGCTGACCGTGCAGGTGACCTTCGACGAGTTCGAAGCCACCGACGTACGCGTTACCGGCGAAACAGATTCCGACCGCGCCGATTTCACGCTGGAGGCCGAGCTCGAGACCTGGCAGGCGATGATAGAAAGCATCCGCGACGGCGACGGTCGCCCTGCCCTCGACCAGACGCTCAACCGCCTGAGCCACACGGGGACCCCCCTGCGCCTGGCCTTCGACGATCCCCTGCGTCGCGACATGTACTTTCGTTTCAACCAGAGCCTGCAGGAATTTTTTAACGCTTCGGCGAGCTTCGAGACCAGCTTTCCCACGTCCTGAGCCTATTAATCATGCCCAGCCGACACGGACACTACTACGTAGACGACACCTGCATAGGGTGCGGCGCCTGCGATCACGCCTGCCCGGGCAAGGTGGAGGCGGTCTACGAGGTTCCCGACGATTTCCTGGGCCGTTTCGCCATCGTGGTAGAGGAGTGCATAGACTGCGACCTCTGCGTGCCGCTGTGCCCGGTCGACTGCATACACGACGCCCGCAACGAGGGCATAGCCAGTAAAAATGGCGACCTCGAGCAGATCAAGAAACTCCAATCCTGGGCGCAAGCCCGTCCCCAGTCGCTGTAACGCGCGCTTTTTTCAGCGCGGCGGTACGGCTAGGTTCCGCAGGCTCACGCTGCGCGAAATCACGCTCCGCAAAACCACAGGGGGTTACCTTGCCGATGAACAAATTCTACACAGCCATTGCCTGCGCCCTGTTGCTTGCCGCCTGCGGACAGCACGAGGGCCCGGGCAGCATAGAAGGCGCAGCCCAGCCCGACTCCATGGCGGCCGAAAAGACGGCCCGCCAGGCGGCGACCGCCGATATCCTGGCCAACCGTGCGAAAGCCGGCGCAACAGACAAGCAGATCCTGTTCGGCGACCTGCACGTACACTCCACCTTTTCGGCCGACGCTTTCATGATGAGCCTGCCCATCCTCCAGGGCGAAGGCGCGCACCCGGTGGCCGACGCCTGCGACTTTGCGCGCTACTGCTCCAACCTCGACTTCTGGAGCATCAACGACCACGCCGAGGCCATTACGCCCCGGCGCTGGAAGGAAACCACCGACACCATTCGCCAGTGCAACGAGCTGGCCGGTGATCCCGACAACCCCGACGTGGTAGCCTACCTGGGCTGGGAGTGGACGCAGATCGGATTTACCCCCGACACTCACTACGGCCACAAAAATGTCATCCTGCGCGACCTCGACGACGGTATGATTCCCACCCGGCCTATACACGCGGGTGGCCTCGCCGGACAAGGCATGCGCGCCCAGCAGAGCTTCCTGGTGCGTTGGTTCCCGGTCGTCGCCGACCTGCCCAACGCCCAGCGCTACCTCAACGCCAACACCTTCCAGGAAGAAATCAGCGAGACTCCAGTGTGCGCTGACGGCGTAGACACGCGCGAGCTGCCACTGGACTGCTCCGAAGAAGCGCTCTCTCCCGACGTGCTCTACGAAAAGCTCGCGCAGTGGGGACACGAGTCCATTGTTATTCCCCACGGCACCACCTGGGGCCTGTACTCGCCACCCGGATCGAGCTGGGACAAGCAACTGTCCGGATCCATGCACGACGCCGATCGGCAGACCCTGATCGAGATCTTCTCGGGCCACGGCAACAGCGAAGAGTACCGCTCGTGGCGAGCCAGTGATCTCGAACAGGAAGGAGCCGATGCCTGCCCAGCGCCCGAACCCGGCTTCGAGGCCTGCTGTTGGCGCGCCGGCGAGATCATCGGCGATCTCTGCGATGATAGGGATTCGGACCAGTGCCGCGAGAAGATCGTCGAGGCCCGCGCCAACTACCTGGCCGCGAGCCCGTCGGGACGACTGACAATTCCGTGGGCGCCGCTGGTCGAGTGGGGCAACTGCGACGAATGCACCGACTGTTTCATACCCTCCATGTCTTATCGCCCTGCCAGCTCGGCCCAGTACATCATGGCGATTTCAAACTTCGAGGAAGAAGACAAGGACCCACGACGATTTCGCTTTGGCTTCATGGCGTCGAGCGACAACCACACCGCCCGCCCCGGTACCGGCTTCAAGGAATTTGACCGGCAGGCCAACACCGAGGCCGCCGGCGCCCGCGACGAGACCTGGGCCAAGCGGTTGATGCCCAGCTACCTCGACCCGCCAGGCGAACGCTCCCGGCAGGTCATGCCGGGCGACCCGGCCGCCATGCGTACGCAGATCGTCGACTTCGAACGCCAGTCGTCATTTTTCATGACCGGCGGCCTCGTGGCAGTGCACTCCCCGGCGCGTGATCGCGGAGCGATCTGGGACTCGATGGCACGCCGCGAAATCTACGGCACCAGCGGCCCGCGCATACTGCTCTGGTTTGACCTCCTCAACGGCCCCGACGGCGAGGTGCTGCCCATGGGCAGCGAGCTCGAGCTGGCCAACAACCCTCGCCTGCGCGTACGCGCGGCCGGTAGCTTTGAACAGACCGAGGGCTGCCCCGAAGAATCACTGTCGGCCCTGTCGCCCGAGCGGCTGGCCTACCTCTGCCGCGGCGAGTGCTACAACCCGGGCGAAAAACGCCGGCAGATAACCCGCATCGACGTGGTGCGCATCAGGCCGCAGGAATCGCCGGACGAAGACGTGGCCGACCTCATCGACGACCCCTGGCGCAGTTTTGACTGCCCGGCCAACGCCGACGGCTGCACGGTAGAGTTTGACGACCCCGAGTTCCTGGGCAGCGACCGCGAGGCGCTCTACTACGCGCGCGCCATCGAAGAGCCCACGCCCACGGTGAACGCCGGCGGGTCGCGTTGCGAATACGACGAGCAGGGCGACTGCAAGCCCAACCCCTGCTATGGCGACTACCGCACCGACTACGACGACGACTGCCTGGAGCCGGCGGCCCACCGAGCCTGGTCGTCGCCGATATTCCTGACGCCGGCGGGCGGCTGAGAGCAGGGGCAGCTGAAAGCGGGGCCGGCGGTTAGAGCTTGCGCGCCAGCAGCAGGCCGTCGCCCACGCTTATCATCACTGCTTCAACGCGCGGGTCGGCGACCACGGCGTCGTTGAGGCGACGCATGGCCACCGTGCTCTCGGATTGATCATCTTCGCGCACCACCTGCCCCAGCCACAGCACGTTGTCGAACACGATCAACCCTCCCGCGCGCATGCGCGGTAGCAACTGCTCGTAGTAGTCCCGGTAGCCGGTCTTGTCGGCATCGATGAAGGCAAAGTCGATGTCGTCTTCTTCGGGCAGCGCGCGCAGGGTTTCGGCGGCAGGCGCGATACACAGCTCTATGGTGTCGTCCAACCCGGCGCGCGTGAAGTAACGCCGCGCCATAGACGTCCACTCCTCGCTCACGTCGCAACAAAGCAGGCTGCCCCCCGCGCTCAGTCCGCTGGCGATACAAATCGCGCTGTAGCCGGTAAAGGTACCCACTTCGACCGCCTTGCGGGCACCCATCAAGCGCACGAGCATGGTCAACAGGGCTCCCTGGTCGGGCGCTATCTGCATCATCGAGATGTCGCCCATGGCCAGGGTCTCCCCGGCGAGCTCTTCGAGCAGCGAACGGTGCCCGGTGTCGTGCCCGCTGCGATGTGCGCACAGGTATTCGTACAGTCCCTCGCTGAGCGGCGTCGGCAGAAGGCTCATCCCATGCCCCCCCCTTCACCGTCGCGCTTTCGCCGGGCCTCGGCGCGGGCGCGCTCCACGACGTCTTCGGGTACCGGCTCCATCCAGTCCATGCCCTTGAGCATGAGCGACGGGGTGAGAAACCTCATCCAGCGGGCGGCGAGCAGCTGCGGACTATAGCGCGGAGCGACCACCTCGCGCAGCTTGTTCTCCATGCACTCGAGGATGGCATCCACCACTATTGCCGGCGGGTGCCGGCTACCGGTGTAGCCACTGGGACTGTCGTCCTTGTCCCAGATCTCGGTGTCGATGGGCCCCGGTATGACCAGGCCCGCGTGTATGCCCGACCCCGCGAGATCGGTCCACAGCCCCTCGGTAAAACCGTCCATTGCCGCCTTCGATGCCGTGTAAGCAGTCTCGCGCGGCGGCGCGACCTGGGCGGCAAACGAAGACACGTTTACTATCCACGCCTCGCCCAGCAGCAGCATGTGGGGAATCGCCGCCAGCGTGGTCCACACGCTCGACATGAAGTTAACCCGCATTACCAGCTCCACGTCGTCGGGCGTCACGTCGTATATCTGCTTGTGCATGGGGATGCCCGCGTTGTTGACCAGGATGTCGAGGCGACCGAAGCGCCGAGCGCTGTCGTTGACCACGTGCTCGGCGAAAGCGCGCTCACCGAGATCGCCGGCCATGAAGGTAGAATCCGACGCGTGCCGCCGGCAGCGGCTGGTGAGTTCCTCGAGTTCGGCCTGCCGGCGCGCGACACCCACCACGGTGCAACCACGCTCGGCCAGTGCCAGGGCCGCGTGGTAGCCTATGCCCGACGAAGCACCCGTGACCACCGCCACCTTTCCCCTGTAGTTCATCCTCTCAGCCTCTCTGCCCGCCGCAGCCGTAGCGCGGCAACCGCCCGCCAAGTGGGTATACGCTCGCCCGTGGCCCGTCAACCGCGCCACTTCACCCCCTTGTGCAGGGGTCGAGGCTATGCGGCTGATACACAGCCAACGCCTTGTGGTCAACGAAAAAGAAGCCCCTTTGCCACCCGCTGGCCGTCTCATCGGCCCTCCACGAGCAGGCACCCGTTGACAAGTGCCGGTTGCTGCCGCTCAGCTGGACAATGAGCGGGGTCTACGGGGGCCAAAGCTGGAGGATCTCCAGCCGACCCTCCCACGCCGACTGCAAACCGGGCTTGGCAGCAAGCAGCCGGATGCTACGACAGGTGAAAACCCAGCTTAGCGGCTGTAGCGTCGGAGCAAGGACGCGCGGCGGGTAGTAGCGGCTCGCGGCGCGTGTGTCGGATGCGGCACAGGGATTGCATCGTTGAAGGAAAGGACTACGGCGGTCGGAGCCTTACAGGGGCTCCTGCCGGGGGGACAGATAACATGACCACTGAATACCATTCGTCGATTTACCGCAGTGCTCCCATGGGCACAGGCCGCGCTTGCGTCGCAGTGCGGAGTTTTTCGTTACTCGCGCTGGCAGTGCTTACCATCACGCTGACAGCCCAGCAGGCCTGGGCGGTACCGGCCGAGGTCTCGGCCCAGGCCGTGAGCGGCCACGATTATTTCGGCGGTGGCGCGCTGGCCACCGATTCGGGCCGCGGCGTGGCCGTGGGCGATCTTGACGCTGACGGCATTGACGACATCGCCATAGGCGTGCCCGGCAGCGACCACGTGTGCCTTGTGCGCGGGGCCATCGCCATGGGAGCAGCGCCCGAAGACGTAGAAACGCTGTGTAAACCCGGCGCCGTCGCCCCCAACGCCTTCCGCATCAACGCGCCCACGGCCTTGACGGGCAGCGGCGGTTTCGGCCTGGGCCTTGAGATTGCCGACATCGACTGCGACGGGGAGAACGACCTCATCATCGGTGACCCCCTCGCCGACCCGGTGGCCGGCGTCGCGGGTGGAGTAAAGGTTGATGGCGGTGCCATCCACGTTCTGCACAAGTCGGCGGGACTCGTGTGGGGACAGGAAATATTTGCCGACAACTGGCGCCTTTACACCGGAGGCCACGGCTACTCGATAATGAGCGGTGGCGAGCAACTCGAGATGTTCGGCTACCCGGCAGCCGGCGATATAGACAACGACGGAGTGGTCGACCTCGTGGTCGGCGCACCCATACACCGCCACGGATTCGCCCGCGCGGGACGCGTGTACCTGCTTGGAACCGCGGCCGTGGTCGAGTTCAACTTCTGCACCAACGGCCCCATCAACAATCCCGTCTCCCAGCCCTTGAGCATAATGGACGGCGCGCCGGCCTGTGGCGGCTCCTGCTCCTGCGTCGCTTCGGCCTGCATCGACATGAAGAAAGACGACGCCTGGTTCGGCCAGGGCATTGACGTGGCCGACGTCAATGCCGACGGCATCGACGACCTCGTGGTCGGGTCTCCCAGCGACGGCGTGGCGGTAGAATCACGCGTGTACATCAAGTACGGACCCATAGGGGCTTCGCCCGCGGTCTACCCGGTGGACTTTCCCTCGCCCTACGCCAGCGCCGACAGCTGCATAGGAGACGGCGACGCGGCATTTGATGGCCTCGGCACAGACCTGGCCGCCGCCGACTACGACGCCGACGGTAAGCTCGAACTCTACATCGGCGCGCCCTTGTATTCCGGAGGCGGAATGGCCCAGAACGGCGGCGTCTTTGCGCTGACGGGCGGAAACTACGGCGGCCTGACCACGTCCAGATCCACCGCACCCGTGGTCTGGTACGGCAGGGTCAACGACGGCAATCTCGGCTGGGGCGTAGACCTCGGCGACCTCGATGGCGACGGCGCCTTCGATCTCTCGGTTGGCGGCTCGGGCGTAGGCGACCCAAATGGCAGCACGCACGTAATAAAGGAGCCCACCCCCGACCCTTGCCTGACCCTGGTGTGCAATGACGCCAACGAGTGCACCTCGGACTCCTGTGCGCTGGGCGCCTGCGTGTTCACGCCGGTGGCCAACGGTACTGCCTGCACCGACGACGGACTTTACTGCACTGGCGCCGAGACCTGCCAGGCGGCGGTCTGCACCAGCGCCGGCGACCCCTGCGCGGGTGGCGCCGAGTGTGACGACAGTTGCAACGAGGCGGCTAACAGCTGCGCGGTGGCGGCGAATACAGTCTGCACGAGCGACGGCAACGAATGCACCGACGACGCGTGCGACGGCACCGGCGCCTGCGCGCATCCGGCCGTGGCCAACGACACTGTCTGCACCGACGACGGACTTTACTGTACTGGTTCAGAATCCTGCCAGGCTGGAGCCTGCACCAGCGATGGCGACCCCTGCGTCGGTGGCGCCGAGTGCGCCGACAGTTGCGACGAGGCGGCCAACAGCTGCGACGTGAGCGCGGGAACAGCCTGCACTAACGACGGCAACGAATGCACCGACGACCAGTGCGACGGCGCGGGCGCCTGCGCGCATCCGGCCGTAGCCAACGGAACGGCTTGCTCGGACGACGGGCTTTACTGCACGGGCGCTGAGACCTGCCAGGCCGCGGCTTGCACCAGCGCCGGCGACCCCTGCGCGGGTGGCGCCGAGTGCGCCGACAGTTGCGACGAGGCGGCCAACAGCTGCGACGTGAGCGCTGGAACAGCCTGCATCGATGACGGCAACGAATGCACCGACGACGAATGCGACGGCGCGGGCTCCTGCGCGCATTCGGCCGTAGCCAACGGAACCGCCTGCTCGGACGACGGGCTTTACTGCACGGGCACCGAGACCTGCCAGGCCGCGGTCTGCACCGGCGCCGGCGACCCCTGCTCAGGGCTGGGCGTGTGCTTCAGCTGTGACGAGGCCGCCGATATCTGCGACGACACCGACGCCGACGGCGACCTGATCTGTGGTCCCGATGACAACTGCGCCGCCGAGTACAACCCGGACCAGCTCAACAGTGACTGTCCCCCTGGAGGTACTGACACCGGCTTCGGTGGCATAGATTGCTCAGCTCCCCTCGGCGCCAACGAAGCGGGCTGCTGTGACGGTGGCGATGTATGCGACGCCTGCCCGGCCAACAACGACAACTCAAAGTGCGACGCCGGCCTATCGGGCGGCGAGAGCATCGGGGCCGCAGGAGGCAGCTTCAGCCTCGGTGGCTGTCTCAGCGTAACCATTCCTGCCGGCGCCCTGGCGGCCGACACCAGCATCTCGGTGTCCACCGGGCTCAGCGCCTCGACCAACCCGCTGATAGGCGGCGACCCGATCAAGCTGAAGAAGGCCGGTGGATCGTCAGTTCACAAGTACATAATACTGCCGCACGGACAGTCATTCCTCGTGCCCATCACACTGGAATTCTGCTGGGACGACGCCGATAACGATGGCACGGTTGACCTCGGAACCTGTGATCTAGACGCGTCGCTGACCTGTGACGACAACGCCGACTGCGGTGCTTTCGCCCCCTGCAACGGCGGCGGGAGTATGGCTGAAAACAATCTGCTGCTGCGCCGCGAGGGCAAGAACTTTGACTACGCCGGCTTTGGCACTTCGGCGCCCGGCAGTGTCCAGAAATGCGGCGACGCCGAACACCAGAACGTGGGCACCTGCGGACCCGCCGCGGCAGTAGCAGACTGCACGGACGCGCCCGGGGTCGACGAAGCCAGCGTGGCCAACTGCTGCGACACGGCCGGCAACTCCTGGCCCTGGCAGACCTGCAACTTCTCCGAGTACTACTTCGGAGAACTTTCCGGCGACCTTATACCAGGCAAGGGCAGCGAGAAGACCGACTGTCACCTCGAGTGGAGCGTGGTCAATCCTTTCAACACCGAG
>CAUZFM010000077.1:0-12234 GCA_963579235.1 uncultured Binatia bacterium (SeqCode) | reverse complement strand
CAGGGTCGCACTGCAAGCCCCCAGGTTCTGCACCGGCGCAGCTGTAAACTCGGTGGTATTACCTCCCGATACCGGGGGCACTATCGCCAACAACGCAGCGTCACAGTTTATATCTATCCCGTAGTTGCCCAGCGGCACGCTGGTCTCTATCAGTAGCTCACCCGTGATTATCTGTCCTGGCACCGGGTCGCCCGCTGGAAGTGAAATACTCACCACGGCTGGAGGCGGAGGAATCGTGCCACTGCATACGCCTGCCGAGCACTGGTCGCCGGTGGTGGCCGGATCCCCGTCGTCGCAGGCATTGCCCTCGTTGGCGACCACGGCTTCGCAGGCGTTGCTGCCCTCGTTACAGCTGCCCGTGTTGCACTGGTCGCCCGCGCCCGAGCAATCCCTGGCCCCGCCGCCGCCACAGGCACCGGCCGTGCAGGTCTCGCCCGAGTTACAGAACACGCCATCCTCGCAAACTGTACCGTTGGTGGCGTTCGGGGCACTGCAGACACCGTTACCCGGGTCGCAGGTGCCAACCGCGTGGCACTGGTCGCTGGCCGAACAGACAACCGGGTTGGTGCCCGTACAGGTACCGGCCTGGCAGCTATCTGTCTGGGTGCACGCGTCGCTGTCGTCGCAGCTGGTACCGTTGCCCACCGACGGGTCACTGCAAATTCCGGTGCCCGTGTCGCAGCTGCCAACCGTGTGGCACTGGTCGCTGGCCGTACAAGTCACCGGGTTCGAGCCCGTGCAGACGCCCGCCTGGCAGGTATCGGTCTGCGTGCACGCGTCGCCGTCGTTGCAGGCAGCTCCATCGCCAACCGCCGGGTCACTGCAGACACCCGTACCCGGGTCACATGTTCCAACGTCGTGGCACTGGTCACTGGCCGTGCAGGTCACCAGGTTTGAGCCGCTGCACACCGACGAAACGCATATGTCATGGAAGGTACACACGCTGCCGTCGTCACAGGCTACGCCCGTATCATAACGGATCGTGAAGTTGGCCAGGGTTCCCGGGTTTCCGTTCACGACCTGTATTCCGTCGGTTCCCGTCGCGTTCTCAATGCCGATGGTGTGCGTGCCACCATCTGGTGTGGCCGAAAGGTACCTAACCTCGATATGGTTGGCACTTTCGAAAAGTACGAGTTGAAAGCTGATCGGCGAGCCACCGCCGAAGTGCTGTATGTTGGTAAACTGCACGACGAAGCGCCGCTGCGGGGCAGCGCCCAGGGTTTCGTAGTGGATTGTTCCGCCCAGGGTAGGGTCCAGGTCTTCCCAGAAGGCCATGATCGCGGCATTCGGGGCAGCGGCGTTGGGGATAGAAGCGGCAGCAAAGGGGCAGGCGGTTGAGGTAAAGGAAAACAGGCCGTTCGAGCATACGTTCAGCGACGTGTAATCGCTGCCGTAAAAATTGAATGTAAACCCCAGCGCCGCGCCGGACGACGCGTCATCTGCCAAGGCAAGCGAGCTGCCGCTGGCGGCGATGTCGTCGTAGACAAAACTGCTGGGACCGCCCGGATCATTGGAGTCGTCGCAACGGTAGGTGCCGTCGTCACCACAACCGCCTGCCTGGGCACTGGCGTCGGTGTGACTGCACGCGCCTGCGCCGTCGCACACGTCGGCGGTGCACTCGATGGCATCTTCAGTACAGGGCGTGTTCGCGATGTCGAAGCAGTTATTGGCAACCTCGTTACAGGTGGCACTGCACTCGCCACCCCCGCTGCACGGGTCGCCGGCGTGGCTGCTGCACGCTCCCCCGCTGCAGGTATCGGCGCCGTTGCAGAACAACCCATCATCGCAGGCCGTACCGTCGGGCACCCCGCCTGAGCAACCGCTGAGCAGCTGCCAGCCGAGATCGGCCATGAGCTCCAGCGCCAGCCCAGGGTCAAGATCGGGACCGGTATGACTGGGCTCCATCAACTCGTCAGGAAAAGCGGCCGTACTCCAGTGAGACACCGACGAGCCGGACTCCTGCGGGCTGGGTGCGTAAATCTCGACGTGGCCACTGGCGTGCACGCCCGAGCTGAGTGAGCCGGACGCGGCCACCGACGCGGCCCCGGTCCAGTGCAGGTCGCCGGTATCGGTGCTTGCCGCCACCCTCTGCGCGTTAGTCATGGCCGGGTAGAGCGTGCCCGTGGAATGATTTTCGAGCAGGTTGCTGTACGCGTCGTCGACGCTGTTGAACTTGGCCCCCGTCGAAAGCGAGACCAGGCTCAGGAAACCCAGGCCGTGGCCGATCTCGTGCAGTGCCACGCTTGCCAGGTTGATGGTATTTGCCGGCTCGACTTCGTCCAGCCCCATGTACCAGGAAAGCGACTCCAGGCAGCCGGTGGTGCCCATCGCGCCATTGAACTGCATACCTATATCATTGTTCGAAGGGTCGAGATCACTGCCGGCAAGCGAGTTGGCCAATCCCTGCACGTACCAGGTCGACGGCAGTGGCGCGTTGAGAAAATCCTGATGAACGGTTTCCGGCCCCGCTGACCCCAGGGTCCCCGAAAAGGCAGTACAGCTGAGAGCGGCGAAGCTGGCGCCCACCTTTATCTCAACGCTGCTGTCTAGCAGGCCCGCCCATATCGAGGCGGCAAGTTCGAAAGTCTGCAGTGCCTGGGCACCCTTGGTGGTACCGGTGTTGCCGCCAACGGGAGTGGCGGGCGTCGTGTCGTTCAGGCCCACGCCGGCCGAGTCCAGGTTGATGATGGTTATGGTAGCCGCGCTCGCCGCCACCGGAAAAAACAGGGCCAGGCTCGAAGCCAGCAAAGCAGTGTAGAGTCGATACCGCACAAACATCACACCCAGGACACCCCGGTAGAATCGGGCCCCGGGGATTCCACAATAGAACACTGCTTAAAGCGTTGTTGTCAAGATATTTATGGGTGCCCGACACGATCAGGTGCAGCCCCGCGCGCCCAATTTGCCGGGTCTCCCCCCATCCGGGGGGGGTAGTCCAACTGCAAGGTCAGGCGGGTACCGCGCGTGAAAGAAACTCGACCACCGCCGAGCAGAACTCATCGTTGCGATCCCCGGCCACCATGTGCGAGGCCTTTTCCACGTCGACGTACTCGGCGTGGGGCACGACGTTGAGAAACTCACGCGCCCCTTCTTCGCTCACTATCTCGCTCATGCCGCCGCGAACCAGCAACGTCGGCACTTCGAGCGAAGCAGCTGCCTTCATCAAGCGGTCGTGAAAGTTTTCTCTTTCTTCCGGCGTGCCGCGCGAGGTGAGAAAACCGGGGTCCCAGTGCCAGCGCCAACGACCGTCCTCGCCCTGCCTGAGATTGCGGGCCAAGCCTTCACTGGACGGCGGACGGCGGCGATGCGGCTGGTACCTGGCTACTTCGTCGGCCGCCTCTTCGAGGCTGGCAAAGCCATCAGGGCGAGCCTTCATGAAGGCAACAATACGCTCGACCCCCTCGCTGTCCATGCGCGGGGTGATGTCTACGAGCACCACCGCCGACGCCTGCCCCGGTGCCAACTCCCCCTCGCAGATCAACGCAGCCAGGCCACCGAGCGACGCCCCCACCATGGCCACGGCTCCACCCATCTGCCCAGCCACGCAGCGAAGATCCTCTGCGAAAACCTGGAAGGTGTAGTCGCCCCTCTCACACCAGCCACTGTCACCGTGCCCGCGCAGATCAAGGGCAAGCGCGTAGTAGCCCGCGTCGGCGAGCACCCGAGCGGTGTTCTTCCAGGCGTGCCTGGTTTGTCCACCACCGTGCAGGAGCAACACCGGGGGTGCAGCACTGTCCCCGTGGGCATCACCCACGAGCTCAAGCCCGTCGCCCATGACAAAACGCACGGCCCCGGGAGTTTTTTCTGCATCTGCTCTGCTGAGACGGGAACTCATCGTAATCGGACCGCGCCCTACTGACAGCCCGTGAAGCGACCCGGGCGCGGACCGCCATAGCTATTGGGCCAACCCGACTGCGTCAAGCCAGGGCCGGAACGGGAGTGGGACAAGAAGTCTACTTCGCAGCAACCCTCGATCAGCCTGTCTTCGCTGTACCGTGAGCTCGAAGACCTGGCCCTGCCGCTGGGTTTCGTTCAGTCAACCGGCAGCGCCGCGCGCAGCACGCGCAGGGTATTGCCGCCCATGACGGCGGCAATATCGTCGTCGGACAATCCCTCGTCGAGTAGTTCATCGACCAGTGAAACCAGTCCCGTGGTATCAAAGGGGGTCTTGACCGCTCCGTCAAAGTCAGAGCCGAGACCCACGTGGCGCACACCGGCCACCTTGATCGCGTGCACTATAGCACGCGCGATGTCGGCGGGGCCGTCACCGCAGACGGCTGTTTCCCAGTAACCTATGCCGACCACCCCGCCCGTGGCCGCTATGCCGCGCAGGTGTTTGTCCGACAGGTTACGGGTGTTGTCGCAGGTGCCCTTCACGCCCCCGTGAGACACGACGACCGGACGGACGGCGAGGGCCAGCACCTCGTCTACGGTGGCAGGCGACGAATGAGCGAGGTCCACTATCATGCCCAGCTCCTGCATGCGCGCGATGACCTGCCTGCCCAGCTCGGTGAGACCGCCCTTGGCCAGCCCATGCGCCGAGCCGGCTACCGTGTTGTCAAAAAAATGAGTGGGGGCCATCATGCGGAACCCCGCGTCGAACAAGCGATCGACATTTGCCAGCTCAGCGTCCAGGGCGTGGGCCCCCTCTATGCCCAGGAAAGCGGCCACCCCCTTCTCGCCCCGCCCGCGCCGGGAAAGATAACCGTCGAGGTCGGCCGAAGTTCTCAGCACCACCAGTTGCCCGTCCGAGCCGGCCTCGAGCTCGTTGAGCCTCCGCGCCTGTAGCAGCGCGCGCTCGGCCAGGCTGGTCCAGGTGGCCGGTGGCCAGCGCTGCGCGAACGCCAACCACAATACGATGTCACTGTCTGCCGGGTTGCTTTCGATATTGATGCCCATGGGCACCTTGGTTACGACCGTGAACGCCTGCAGGGCCACCCCGCCCTCCAGCAGTCGCGGCAGGTCAACGTGCCCGCGCTCCCCGCGCTTCGAAAGGTCGCGCCCCCACAGCAACGAGTCAGCGTGCAGGTCGGCCACGAACAGCGAGTCATAGAGCTCGCGAGCCCTGTCGGACGGAACGCGCGGCATTCCGCCGCTCACCTTGTTCATGCTGCGGTCTACCGCGGGACCCAGCACGAAGAAAAACAACAGCGCCGAGCCCAGCAGCACCGTCGCGCCCAGGGCGAGGATCTTTCTCAGACTACGCGACACGCGCTAAGCCGAGGGTTCTTCGTTTTCGAACACCGGTATGACCAGCTTACCGAACCGCGTACGCAAGCGGTTGTTGACGAGGGTCTTGAGTTCAGGGCTGCAGGTGTACTCATTCTCTATCTTGTCGTGCAGGTAGACAGAGCTCGAGTCGCCCCATCAACCAATCCGCAGGCTGCCCCCCTGAGCAAGACGAGTCAACAACAAGACGAATCAACAGAACGCGTTCTGCGTTGTTCATAACCCGCCCAGGTACCCACCCCCCTTGACACACACCCGCACGGGTCACTACAGTAGCGGCGATAACCCGAGGCCACACCTGGTTTCATAATGTTAGAATTTTCCCCACGCGCGCGAGGGTTGACGTCGGCCCTGATTGCGACACTGCTGCTGTTTGCGGCCTCGCCCACCGCCCAGGCGGCGGTCATCATCCACGAACGGACCCTGGTCGATACAAGCCGCCCCACGCCCCCGAACGGGGTTTTTCCGGGATCAGCGGACCGCAGCATGATTACGAGGATCTGGAACCCGACGGCGACAGACTGCCCGGCACTGCTCCCTTGTCCCCCCTGGCCGCTGGTACTGATGGCGCACGGCTTTGGGGGCAGCCCTGAAAACTTTGACGGCCTGGCGACCGACCTCGCCGAGGCCGGCTACGTCGTGGCCGCGCCTGCCTTCCCGCTGACCAACGCGCTGGCACCCGGAGGTTCCACGACCGGGCTGGGCGACGCGGCTGAACAGCCGGCAGACCTGGCTTTCGTGTACTCCCGGTTGCTCGCCGCGTCGGCCGATGTCGCCGACCAGCTGGCCGGCATGGTCGATGGCGGTGCCGTGGTGTCGTTGGGCCATTCGCTGGGCGGGGCGACGGCGCGAGATCTTGCCCACTCCGATTGCTGTCCATCCGTCGATGTTGCGGCCAACGTCATGGTGGCCGCCGCGCCCTTCGTAAGCAGCGGAACCCTGCAACCGGCAGGGCCCCCCACGCTGCTGCTGCACGGAACCGGCGACCAGGTAATACCGTGGTCGCTATCAGCCTCGGGTATGTCGGCGCTGCCGGTGCCCCGCACATTGGTCCTTCTCCCGGGCACGGATCATGGCAGCATGGTAAGCGGCGACCAGGAGCCGCCTCCCGCCGCGCGAGCCACGGCGACCGCGGCCATCCTCGACTTTCTCGACGCGACGCTGGGGGGTGACGGCGAGACGTGGGTATCCCGTCGCGAGCAACTGGCGACAGACGGCAACACTGTGGTACACGAGCAGTGCGTGGCAACCGACGGCAACTGCGCCGACAGCTGCGCGCTGGTAGAGTGGTCCGACCCCCCCCTGCAACCGCTTCCCGACCAGGCGCCGGCCGGCGCGACGCTCAAGTTGCTGCAGCTGGATAAGCTCGCTGGTCACGCGAGCTTGAAGGCCTCTGGACGTTTCAACCCGGCGAGTACAGCGGCTGCGGCCGATCCGTCTGCCGATGGTGCCCAGGTCAGGCTATCGGTGAACGGAGACGTATTCTTCGACATTGTCGTTCCGGCCGACCAGGAAGACTGCAAGAACCGCGAAGGCTGGAACGTAAAGGCCCATGCAGACGGCACCCTCACCTATTCCTGGAAAAACCGATCGGGTGCCCTGCCGCCCCTCTGCGTCGCGGGCTCAGCCAAAGGCATGCAAAAGCTCAGGCTGGTAGACAAGACCGTCAAGGGCAAGGGATGGAAGTACTCCCTGAAAAGCAGGCTCTCCCCGCTGGCCGACAGCCTGGCCGAGCCGTTTACGTCACTCCACCTCGACCTGGTCCTGCAGGCCCAGGCCGACCTGGGAGTGCCCGGCCAGCAGGCAACGTCGGGAGCCTGCGCCGCGCTCAGGATCTCGGGGAACCCGGTATCGTCCGACTCTCCCCGCCCGTTCTGCAAGCGCGTAACGCGGCAGGGAGAACTCGTTAAGCTCGTCTGCAGGGGCAGCTGATCGATCAGGCCGTTCCGCGCGCCCACGCACAGGCCGGGTCGAGTACGCGCTTGAGCGTATCGGCCACCGGCACAAAACCGTGACCTGTCCAGAACGGCGCACCCATTGAGTTGGCCGACGCAAAGTGCAGGGCGCACCAACGCACGCCCCTGCCATGTGCCCAGGCCATGGCCTGGGCCAGCAGTGCCGAACCCGTGCCCTCGCCTCTCTGCCCGGCTGCCGAAACGCCTTCCCACAAGTAGAGCATGCTCGAAGTGTCTAGCATGCGGCTGACGAAGAAGGGGGGAATGAGTACGACCGCGCCCTTGGCGCTGTTGGTGTCTCCGGCGAGAAACAGCGCAGCGTCGTCTCCCGCCAGCAGTTCGTTGCGCAGCCGCGAGTAGTCAGCATCGGGCTCACCGTTGTACGGCCAGAACATCGGGGGCCCCGCCTGCCAGTTACACAGCTCCCTGTGCATCTGGTCGGCAACAGCCGCGGCCTGCTCGTCAAACGGATCGACCAGGCGCGTGGCGACACTGTTGTTGGTCTCCACCGGCAGCCGGGTCTCGCGCAACACGCAGACGCTCTTTCCTCCAAAGCCCATGGCCACCCAGGCATCCGTGACCGCCCGGTCGCCGACTGCGAGATCGAGGGTGTGAGTCATAAACCCGTCTTCGAGCCAGCGGCCCGATAGATGTCCGTACATGGCCGCCACCCCGGCAAAGGGCTCTATGTCTTCGGCCAGGGCAAAGCCGTGCAGGGGCACCTGCACCGAGCGGTATTCCTGGTAAAGCGACTCCAGTTTCTCAGGCGCGTGAAGTTGTCGCTCGCCCGCGAGCAGGCCAACCACCCGTCCGCCCTGCACGAGTACCGCGGTATCGCAGCGCCGGTTTCCCGCCAGCCCGGCCACCAGCTCCAGGCAAACCAGTCGCAGCTCTTCGCCCTCGAGCGCGGCCGGTGTCGATGGGCCGAGACGCAGGCGCTGCTCGTACAGCAAAGCGGCGACCTCGTCGAGCTTGACATCGGCCAGCTTACAAATTTCCTGATTACCCACGTTATTCTCCGTCGCCACCAAGCGAGGCCGAGAGCATCCCATACAAGCGCGGGCGTCGCGATCCCAGCAGGTCAAAAAACTCTCGATACTCGCGCGCCTGTTCGAGGTTGATTTCCGCCACCGACACTTCGTTGTCACCCTCCGCGACGCCCGCGATAATTTCCCCGCTCACGGAGGTCACGAACGATCCGCCGTAGAACTCCAGCTCCCCCTCGCGACCGCAACGATTGGCCGCTGCCACGGGCACACTGTTGGCCGCCGCGTGCCCCTGCATCACCCGCTGCCACGCCCCGCGGCTGTCTATTTCAGGACGGCCCGGCTCGCTGCCTATGGCAGACGGGAACACCATCAGCTCGGCGCCCGACAGGGCCATCGAACGAGCGCACTCGGGAAACCACTGCTCCCAGCAGACCCCTACCCCGAGCCTGCACCAGCGGGTGTCCCAGGTACGGGGCAACTCATCGCCGGCCGCGAAGTAGTAGTCCTCCTCGTATCCCGGTCCATCGGGCAGGTGGGATTTACGGTGTACACCCAGGACGCTGCCATCGGCATCGACCACGGCAACGCTGTTGAAAACCTGGTCGCCGTCGCGTTCGAAAAATGACGCCGGTATGACCAGCTCCAGTTCGGCGGCAAGGCGCGAGGCCAGTTGCAGCGCCGGGCTATCTTCTACCGAATTCGCCCGCTGCAACCACGCCCGGTCGCGGGTCCTGGCAAAATACGGCAGCTCGAACAACTCCGGTGGCACCACGACCCGGGCACCGAGCGCAGCCGCACGCCGCACGAGTTTTTCAACGCGCTCGAGGTTGGCACTGCCGCCGGCACCGAGATCGGCCTGCAGCACGGCTACCTTCAGCCGGTCCGGTCTGCTCATCGGCTGGTCCCCACGTCCAAGCTCGGCGTAGCAGCCACGAGCGCTTGCTGCAGCGTCACGCAGTGAAAAGCTCCCCCCTCGACCAGGAGGTGGTCGGCCGGCAGGCCTATCGTTCGCCTGCCCGGAAAACAGTCAGCCAGTGTATCCACCGCGGCCTGGTCGCTGTCTACGCCGAACGCAGGGACTACTACCGATGCATTGCCGACAACGAAGTTGAGATAACTGGCGGGAAGTGGGCTGCCGTCGCGATCGGCCACCAGCCCCGGTGATGGCAGATGGACCAGCTCAAACGGGGTGCCATCCGCGTCCTGTTGACGGGTCAGCCAGGCAGCAGTCATCGTAAGTAAGCCGGCGTTAGGGTCGGTATCCTCAGCTGGTAACGCGCAGACAACCGTGCCCCGGTCTACGAAACGAGCCAGCGTGTCCACGTGTCCGTCAGTGTGATCGTTGACCAGCGATCCTTCCACCCACAGTACCCGGTCGGCGCCCAGTGCGTCACGTAGCTCGCGTTCCAAAGACTCGCGCCGCACACCCGGGTTTCGCGTGTCACTGAGCAGGCAGGTCGCCGAGACGAGAAGAGTTCCACGGCCGTCGCTGCAAAGAGCACCACCTTCGACCACTCTTGCCGACGACGTGAACGATGCCCCCGACAACCCCGCTATACCCCTGGCCACCTCGCAGCCGTGATCAAGGTCAAAACGACCGCCCCAGCCGTTGAAGGTAAAGCCGCGAGCACCAAGGCCGCCGTCGCCGTTGACGACGAACAGAGGGCCGGTGTCTCGCAGCCAGGCGTCGTCGTAACGCGCACTGAGAAACTCTACGGCCACCCCCTCCAACAGCCCGCGCGCCGAGCGCTCGCATTCGTCGTCGGCCAGCAGCAGTTTAATGCGTTCCGGCGCCAGCACAGCTCCCTGCACGGGCTCGGCCAGCGCGCGCAACATGGCCGCAATCTGACTGCGAGCACCTTCCAGCTCGCGCCACTGGTCGCGCCTGTAGGGCCAGGCCACCCAGCAGGCGGCCTGCGTCTCCCAGTCGGCGGGCATGCGGCAGCTGTCGTTCACCCGACCAAGATGTTTATCGACGTTCACCGAGTCAATTTCACCGAGTCAATTACTAGAGGGCCGCCTGCAGGCGTTTTATTTCACGCCCACGCCTTCCCCGATCCTGGAGCAGCCCACCCTTCTGCTATGGAGTGAAACTAACCCCCATTTGGGGCTAGCCCTCCCCCGGGGGCTGGAGCGCTGGGTGCCAGCAATGCAGGTCCGCCGCTGGCAAACAGGCGGCCACTGGCTGCATATAGACCACCCAGAAGAGCTGGGCAGGGAGCTGGTATAATTTTCTTGCAGAAATAACGCCCCGGGGGACTGCTCTTAACCCGTGACACGGCTATACTCTTTAGCCGGAGGCTACTTGACATGATGAATAGAACAGCCGTAACACTGGCCGCGCTGGCAACAGCAGCGGTCCTTTTCATGGGTACCCAGTTCGTGGGCCTGGCGGTCAGCAGCGCCATTGCCGACGAAGCCGTCGCGAGCGCCGACGCGCGCGACTACGTGCTGGCAATCGAGGGCATGAGCTGCGCCATAGGCTGCCCGACGGCCATCGAGTCGATGCTCGAGGGCATTCACGGTGTCACCGGCGTGAGCGTCGACTTCGAAACGCGCTCGGCCAAGGTGTCGGTGTCAGGGGACCACCAGCTGAGCAGCGAAGCCTGCTCCAAGGCGCTGGAAAATTCTGGCTACTCGGTAGCGAGCATCAGCCCAGCCGACTGAGCATCAGGCACGACTGCCGCCTGCCGGCCGATCAAGGTTGGGCAGCAGCGGTATCAAGGCCATCGCCGGCAACGAAGCCAGGAAGGTAAAGCCGAAGTAGCTCGTGAACCCGAGCGCCTCGGCGAGAAAACCGCTGGCCACCCCGGCTATGGTAAAGCCGAGACTCATCAAGGCCGTCAGCAACGCCATGTGGGCCGCCCGGTGCTCCCTGCCACAGCAGCGCATGAGGTAAACCATGAACACGGCGGTGCCAAGGCCCGAGCCGAAGGCTTCGAGCGTAACCACCAGCGTCCACGCTGGCAGCCCCTCGCCCGATCCGCTGGCCAGCCACATGTAGAGCAGGTTGAGCGTGTTCTGCGCCAGCACGAAAGGCCATATCCAGCGCCGCAGCCCGTGCCTTGAAATCAGGTACCCACCCAGCAGCGTGGCCACGAAAGAAGCCACCAGCCCCACGGTGCCGCTGGCAAACGCGTACTGCTCCATGCTCATGCCGAGATCACGCAGAAAGGGATAGCGCATCTTGAGCAGGAAGGACTCGCCGGCCCTGAAGAGCACCACGAAGGCCAGCAAGCGCCCCACCCTGTCCTGGGCGAGAAAATCGACGAAGGCCGACGCGTAGAACGAATCGCTACCCGCCAGTGCACGCTTGAGCCGGGGCAACATGGCCATAGCGAGCAGCAGTGACGCGAGCAACGAGATTGCGATCCAGCCCGAAACAGACACCGTCTGCAGTGCAGCCGGGAGCAGCGGCTGAAGCTGAGGGAGCAGCCACCGACCCGCCAGTAACAACGCTGCGAGCAAGACCGCGCCCGCCAGCACGCGCCCGCGCAACAGCGCGGTCAGCATCACCCTGGCGGGACGCTGCTGCTCCTCTACCCTGGGCAGAAAGACCTGGTGCCAGGCCATCAACAGCAGCATGACCACCGCGGTGGCCGCAAACGCGGCAGACCAGCCGACCTTGCTGACAAAGATCAGCGTGGGGCCGGCGACCAGCATCATGGCCACCTTGTAGGCCGACGCCCGGTAGCCTACAAAACGCGACTGGTCGTCCTCGTCGAGCGCCTCGAGGTAATAGCCATCGATGGCTATGTCGTGGGTAGCCGACAGCACGGCCAGCAAAGCAAACAGCAGCGACGCAAGCAGCAACACCTGCCCGCTCGTGGCCACCAGCGCCAGGCCCACCAGCAGGACGGCCATCAGCAGCTCGACAGCCACCATCCAGGCCCGCTTGGTCGCAAAGGCGTCGAGCAACGGGCCCCATAGAAACTTGAGGTTCCAGGGCAGGTGTAAAAGAGAGGTCAGGCCTATGGCCTGCAGGCTGGCACCCGCTTCCTTGAACAGGACCTCGGCCAGCTGGTGAACTACGCTGTACGGAAACCCCTCGGCAAAGTAAG
>CAUZFM010000076.1:0-12409 GCA_963579235.1 uncultured Binatia bacterium (SeqCode) | reverse complement strand
GCCTCACTCCGATGCGGTGAAAATCCTGTACTTCTTCCACCCTCAGTATCTGCGAGCTGAGAACATTGAGACCGGCCTCACCCGCCATCGTGCCCAGGTCTCCCTGCAACTCGGCCCCGACTTGCGTGGGCGTAGTACCGGGGATCAGGCTGGCCTGCACGTGCTGGTAACGCCGCTGCCCTTCTGCTTGCCGCTTCTCGGCCGCGTCGTGGCGCGCGTAAACCCGGTTGTACGTATCGATTTTCTTCAACTGCACCCAGGCTTCGTCGGTGCTTCTGCCGGGCACCGCTGACACCACGGCGACGAAGGCAGAACGGCCCACGAACGCCATCATCAACAACCCCACGCCGCCAACCAGCACGCGCTCGCGAAGAGACAGGGCCGCCCATCGTTCGAACAGGGTCATTTCTCGAGCCTCATGCGCAACGAAAACCGCTCCTGGCTCTGAAGGTACTTGGTGGTCGGAGCGGTAAATTCCACGTTACTGAACAACGGCGACTTTTCGAGTACGCCGATAAGCCCCGAAGCGCTACTGGCAATTCCATCGAGCTCAACCCTGTCTCCCTTGAAACGAAAAGTCGTGAGGTAGGCCGTGCGGGGAACCAGAGTAGTGACGGCCCTCAAATAGGAAAGCACGCTCTGGTCGGCACCCGCCTCGAGTTGAAACACGAGATCAAGGCGCTGCTGGTTCTCTCCTTCCAGCGAGCTGACTTGTGCAGCCAGTGGCGCCAGGCGGTCGACCTCGGCCGCCAGTGCGCCGTTGACGGCCATGTTTTTCAGCCCGATGGTCATGGCAAGACCTCCTGCCATCAAAAGCACAACCGCGGCCAGGGCCATCTCCCTGAGCCCGAAACCGGCCGAGCCCCTGACCATGTCAGGCGGTAGCAGGCAGAAGGGCTGCCTGCCTTCTCCGAGCTGTCCCAGTGCGGCGCCAACGGCGATGGCTTCGTTGTCAGAAATATACACCCCCTCGGCCAGGCAATCAGCTGGCAGCAGCTCAGCAAGGGGGGCCTCACGGTCGCTGCCGCTAGTACCCACGATCCGCAATTCAGCGTCCAGCCTCTCGGGCAGAAATCGTTCTACCTCGCGAAGCAGACGGCCCTCGGCGGGCTCGACCACGTAGCTGTCCCAGTTCCTGCTCGAAACCAGCGCGCCCTCGTAACACACAGCCATGCAGGTCTGCTCGCCTTCGCCAGTAACGAGGCCGGTTACCTCTGCCGCGGCCGGTGAACAGAACTCAAAGAAATCGCAGGCGGCAACCGGTTGCGCAGTAAAAGATGCCCCTTCGAGCCCCAGGCCCTCGAGGATCTCCCGCAGGCGATCCACTTGTTTCTTCACCACCGCGACTACGGTAACAGCAAATTTTTCATCGCCTTCGCCCACCGGCCGCATAAGGGTAGCCGAATACAGCTCCTCGGCGGGGATCGGCAGCAGGCGATCCATCTCGTAGCCCAGAACCTGCTCGAGATTGGCCACGGCCGAAGCGGGGAACTGAAGGTCTCCGAACATCGTTATTTCGCGGCCCACTGCGAGGGAAACGCGGGCGTCGTCAATCCCGTGCCCCTCGACAAACCCCTTGATCACACCTTCGAGGACAGAATCACGAGCGTCGGACTCACCGGCTATCTCGGCGCTTTCAACCGCCACCACCTTGACCGAATTGACTCGCTTGCGAACCAACACCATGGAGACCATACCGGCCGTCACGTATATGCCCAACGCGTCGGCAAAATCGGCTCGGGCCAAGCGACCAAGAAATCCGGTCAACGCCATCAGCCGGCCACCTGTCCCAGGCCCGCTTCGTCAGGGCCGCCGCGGTCGTCACCGAAGCCCGGGCGCGAGAAAATCACGTCGTTCCAGCGCAGGGCCTGAAAGCCCTCGCCTCTGCCAACCAGCTTGACCACCGTGCTCACCTGCCCGAGCACCCTGCCGCCTCGCTCCTTGACCCGGGCCTCAACCGTTAACACTCGCATGGCCGAAGGCCTCGCAGATACCGCTCCGCCATCGAGCAACTCTCGCAAGGCAGGCGGCACGTCCCTGCCGTCAACTGCCCGCTCATCGCTGAAGCCCCAGGCTTCTTCTTTCTCTACTCCGCTCAGGGCCATCATCACTGCTACCGGCACCGTGGTAGAATTGAGCCGTTTGCTGTCGTGGAAAACCGAAAAAATATCACGCAAGCCGGGCAGCTCACTGTCCCCGTAGAAAACGAACGGGCTCACACCCCTCACGAGCAATAATTCTTCCAGCGAATCGAAGGGACCGTTCTTGGCCACGTAAGGTCGGGCCAGGCTCTCGTAGTACTGGTCCTCGGCCCCGTTCACACGATGCAGATCGTCGCCGTCACGCCAATCAGCGATAGAGTCGGCAACAGTCTCTGCTTCGAGTTCCGTGTAACCCAGGTTCATCATTACCTCTTCAACAGCTTCCCTGTCGATAGCATTGAGGGCAAGCTTACCACCCTCATCGGACACCCTCACCTCGCAGGGCTGCCCTAGAATTCTTGCCCTCACCCACTGGCCATCCCCCTGTGCCAGCAAATCCAGCGGGCCGACCTGTTCTTCCTCTCCTTCCTCATCCTTCGAGCGATTGCGCCTGCTCTTGCCCGCTCGTTCGGACAGGAGCAGCAGCACTTCGTTTACTGCTGCCACACCCACGTAGCGGGCCCGGGTCGACCGCTCAAAGTTGCCGGCCCTCCGGGCATCCTCCCTCATGGCCCTCGCAAACTCTGCCGCCATTACTGACAGGGCGGCAAAAGTCCACATTACAAGTATAAGGGCCACTCCGGCCTGCCGCGACTTTTTTGTCTTCTCCATGTCAGGTAGTGCTCGTGGTTTTACTGCTGGACGTGCCGGTTTTAGACGATGAAGATGATTTCGACTGGGACTTTGCCTTGTCGGGCTCCTTGTCGGGCTCCTTGTCTTTCTTTCCCAGTGTGGACTTAATCGACCTGACCCCGCGAAAATCATCTTCTCCGTGCAGCTCGTTTATGGCGGCCACGTAGACCGGGACTTCGTGCGTCCAGCTGGGCCCGCCGGGTATATCGGAGCTCAATTCAAAACGCACCACCGACGGTAGCTCTTCGCTGTCGGCCGCATCCCAACTTTCTTCCCAGTCATCGATGTCATTTGACGTGCGCAGGTAGCCCACGCGGAAACTGTCAACGTCGTAAAACAACACTGTCGTCAGCGTGTAATCCTCCAGGTCGACACCCAGCCTGTTAGCCCCCGCCACCGCAAAAGCTGGCATCTCCGACATCAACAGCGCGCCGTCTTCGTACCAGTAGCGCACCAGGCCCATGCCACTCGAATCGGGCCGCTGCGGCGCCGAGGTAACAAACTCCACGCTCTCGCTCTCGCCGAGAAAGTACGGCACCGACTCGCCGTCCTCGTCCTCCAGCCGTATGGCCACCGCCGAAGAAAGCTGCCGCGTAATGAGGCCCGTCGCCACGCGATGGCGGCGGGCCTGCTCGGTTACTCGCTCCCCGGAGCCAGCCGAGCGCGCGCCTATGGACACCACCCCGTATATGGAAGCAGATATCAGGGTGACGATGGTCATGGCGATCATCATCTCCACCAGGGTGAACCCTCGCTGAAAATCACTTCTCACGGGCTTTCAATACTTCTCCTGCATGCGCGTGGTGGCCAGCGCCATCTGGCGGTCACCCGAAATACCTCGCCAGGCAACCGTGACTTCAACCCTCTTGAGTTCGTAATCGTCGCTGAGCTCTTTACGCGGCACGCCCTCCCAGGCCCCCAGCTCGGCCTCGACGCCGGTAACCGAAAGAGCCCAGTCAAAACGACCTTCGCTACCGCGCTCCTCGATGTCATCGAGCTCGACCTTCCACATCACTCCGTCCATGACCGAAGAGGCCAGTATAGTGGCCGCGCTGCTGGCAGAAGCCCGCCCGGCCAGCTTGAGGCTACCCGAAAACAACTCCATGCAGGCGGTCATGGCCACCGCCATGAAGGAGACGGCGATCACCACTTCGAGCAGCGTGAAACCTTGCTGTCGTCGGGGCATGGGACGCGGTGCGTGTTGTCGCCCAACAGTCATCCCTGCGGAGCCTCCACCCTTACATCGCTCAGAAGGGGGTCTATGCTCAAGGTCCAGCGTTGTTGCTCGCCCCCCACGTCGTAGAGGATCTCGACGCTGCCTCCGCTCGAACCACCCGCGGGATAAAAATCGAACAACACCACGTCCCCCGGTACGACCCTGCCGCCGAGCACTTCTTCGAAACGACCGAACTCGGGCAGCTCAAATATCTTGCCGGTGGTCGCCGTACCGTCGCCTTCACCGTACAGGAACTCCTGCCGTGGCACCCCCACCGACCATTTTCCTTCCAGTGGCCACACGGCCACCGACTCGTGCTTTCTTTCAAAGGTGGCGTGCGACGAAGCCCTGCGAACCGAGGCGACAAAGCCTTGCAGCGAGCGTCGCACTTCGCGCTGCCGCATACCGCCCTGCACCGAGGGCAGCACCAGCACCGCGGTCACGGCCAGGATGACCATGACCACGACCAGCTCTATGAGGGTGAACCCCTTGCTCGACCCTGCGTGGGTGCTGCGTTTCAACACGGAAAGACCTCAGTCGAGATTGGTGATGTCGGCGGCGTCGCCCTCGCCACCTGACCTGCCGTCGGATCCGTAAGAGGTGATCGTGTAGAGTCCCCCCGTACTAGGCTCCTGGTACTGGTACTCGTTACCCCAGGGGTCCATCGGGAGCTTCTTGGACAGGTACGGTCCGTCCCACATGGCCAGGCCCGACGGGCGGTCCCTGAGCCCCTGCAGCCCCTCTGCCCCGCTGGGATACCTGCCAACGTCGAGCGCATAGGTATCCAGCGCCGTGCCCAGGTTAGCTATCTGCACCCTGGCCGTCTTGCTGCGGGCCTTGCCAGCCTGCCCGATCAGGTTGGGCCCGACCAAGGCCGCCAGCATGCCCAGTATTACCATCACCAGCAGCAGCTCGATCATGGTAAAACCCTGCTGCCCGCGTTGTTTTTTATTGGAGTCCATCATTCTCGCTTACCTCCGCTTCACTTTGCCTCAGCCCACCAGCTCGTTGACGCTGAACACGGCCGACATCATGGATATGACTATGAAGCCTGTCACCAGGCCCATTATCATAAGCATCGCCGGTTCGAGCATGGACATGAACCTGGTTATAGCCGTACCGACTTCACGGTCGTAGTGTTCGCTGACGACCAGGAGCATATCGTCGAGCCGCCCTGTTTCTTCACCAACGGCCACCATCTGCAGCGCGAGCGACGGAAACACGCCGCTTCGTTCCAACGTGGTGGCCATACCCTTGCCCTCGCTCACGTCTCGCTGCACAACTTCAACCGCCTGGCTGATGACGGTGTTGGTGATGACTTCCCTGACGATCTCCAGCGACTGGATCAACGGCACACCACTCTTGAGCATGGTGCCGAGCGTGCGCGCGAAATCGGCGACCTGCCCCTTGCGCGTGAGATCGCCGAGCAGGGGCGCGCGCAGTTTCCAGTCGTCGAGCAGGATACGCCCCCTGGGAGTAGCGGCCCAGCGCTTGAACCCCTGCCAGGAACCCACCCCCGCGAGGATGATCATGAACCACCAGTTCTGTATGAATTCGCTGGCGCCCATCACTATGCGGGTCGACAGCGGCATGGCCGCACCGAGGTCTTCGAATATGACGGTGAAGCGGGGCAGGACGTAGGTGAGCAGGACAATGATCGAGATGCTACCAACGAATCCGAGAATAGCCGGGTAGGTCATAGCCGAACGAATCTCTTCGCGGTTTTTCTCCGAGGTTTCCATGTAGTCGGCCAGGCGCTCGAGCACCGACTCCAGTACGCCACCGGCTTCACCGGCGCGAACCATGTTGACGTACAGGGGCGGAAAGACGGTGGACCGCTCGGTGAGCGCAGACGAAAGCGCTTTGCCCTCCCTGACCATCTTGAGCACGTCACCGACGACTGTCTTCATGGCCTCGCTTTCGCTCAGCCCCGCGAGGCTGTGCAGGCTGCGGTCCAGCGGCATACCCGCACGTAACAGGGTGGCCAGCTCGCGCGTAAACAACGAGAGGTCGTGCGTGCGTACCTTGTCGCGGCCCAGAAGCGAGGCGAGATTAGGCAGCGAAAACCCCTTGGGCTTGCCCGCGCTCTCTCCCAGCGAAACCGAGAGCGGCCGGCGCCCCTGGCCACGTAGACTGGCGATCACCGTCGACTCGGTGTCGGCGTCAATTACACCCTCGACAACCTGTCCATCCTGGTCGAGAGCCTGGTAAGAATAAACCGGCATTGGAATTGGAAATTATAACACGCGGGACCGTCCGGCTGCAGCTATCCCGGTATCCTGCCGCCATAAAAGCCCTTTGAGTTCGTCCTCAAGTGTTTGGACTGTTTGTTGCCAGCTTTTCTTCACCCTGTCGGTATCCCAGCCCCCCCCGGGGGGCCCGGAGACCGCGGTCTGTGCTGACCTCTGCAGCGCCCGGCAGAGGTCAGCTGGATTTCCGGCCGCGAAAAGCTGCTGCCGCGCCCCCCCCTTCAGCTGCTCGGCCAGGCCGCCCGCGTCGCTTGCCAGCAGGGCCAGTCCCGAGGCCTCGGCCAAGGGTAGAAAGCCACTCTGAGACGCCCTCAGGCAGGGAGACACGGCCACGTCGCTGGCAGCCAGCAGAGTCGCCAGCTCGTCGTCGTCGAGATAGTGATCAATCAGCCGACACGAAGGCCCGAGCGACGACAGCAGTCGACGCCGAGCGCGGGCCGGCAGGTAATCGCTGCCCGCAAGAATAAGCACCGCGCCCTCGTTGCCGAGACCCGAACGCGCCCAGGAAGCCAGCAACAACTCGACGCCCTTGTAGCGGCGCAAATGTCCGGCGGCGAGAAAAACCACCCCACTGTTGTCGAGGCCGAGTCTTTTCCTGGCTTCGTCACGACCAGGAAAACTCATAGAGTAATCTTCCAGCACCGGCATGGGGCAGCTCCGCAAAGCAGCACTCGGGTAGCGCCGCCCGAGCTCGGTTGCCACCCACCGGGAATGGGCAAGCAAGCCGTCGGCCCGACCCAGAAGCAGGCGGGTGAGTGATCGGCTGCCGGGAAAATATTCGTGGGGGGTATGATTGTGGCAGACGACCAGCACGGGTGCGTCGAGGCCAGCGCCGCGACAAAAGGCCAGGACCCAAGCGAGACAGGGCGCAGTCACTGGGTGCCACCACTGCACGACCAGGACATCCGGAGCCTGCTCAACAAGCTGCCTCGCCGCCCTCCTCCAGGCCACCGGGTTGAGAACATCGAGCAAGGCCGAAGGATCTTCATCGATGAGCTGGTAGCCACGCGCGCCCGGCGGGTACGGTCGACGCCAGGAAACAAGCAGCGTGTCGTGCCCATTGCTCTCCAGCTCGCGCAACAACCCGCGACTGTGCGCCGCGATGCCACCGCGCATTGGTGGCGCGGGCCCGAGCAGCGCGATCTTCACTCCGGCACCGCAGCTCCGGCCTGCAGCTTTGAGCGCAGCAGCCGCGCAGCCTTGCTTTCGCCGGGCTTGCGCCGCACGAACTCGTCAAGCAGCTGCACTGCTTCGGCGCGGCGGCCGTCGGCCGCCAGCAGGCGGGCAAGTTCGAGCACGCCCCAGTCACGGTCGGCGCCCTTTTCTAACGCCCGTCGCAGAGAACTCTCGGCCAGCGAGCGGGCGCCGGCCGAGCGCAGGGCCATCCCCAGCAAGGTCCAAGCGTCGGCGTAGCCCTCGTCCAGGCTCAGCGCGCGAGCCGAATGATACACGGAACCAGGCAGGTTGCCCCTGCGAAGCAGGGCCCAGGACAGGCAGCCCTGCGCCCAGGCGTGTTTGGAATCCACCTCGATAGCACGGCGAAACGCGGCCACCGCACTATCAAAATCCCCCTGCTGATCGAGCATCAGCCCGTACTCGACCCAGGCGCTGGCCAGCCCGGGGTCAGTCGCCAGCGCCGCCGCTAGCACGGCCCGCGCGTCACCGGTCCGCCCCTCGTCGGCAAGATGTTGGGACAGGCCAAGGCCCGCCCTCGCGTTGCGCGGAAATCTCCACGCCAGTTCCAGTAACTCGCCCGTGCCTGGCTCAACTCGCGACAACTCGGCCCGGCGTGGCCTGCAACTTTCGGGATCGCCAATCACGCGCAGACCAGACAGCGAAGGCGATGAACCCAACAGCCCGACGAGTTGCAGATCAACCCGCGTCCTCCTGCCTGGCTCAAGAGCTAGTGTGATAGGCAGGCCATCAAGAGCCTGCCGTCTGGTGCTGTGTCCCTCTGAGCTGAGCTCGAAGACCTGCCTGCTGTCGCTCTCCTGCAAGGGAACGATCTCTACGCCACTGACAACACAGTCCTCGGGCAGTTCCAGGCTCAGTTCTACCCAGGCAGCCGAGTTCTCCCACGCAGACACTGCCCCGCCCCAGTTGAGCGAATCGGTCTTTCCACTGGACAGCGACGGCGAGTTGGCGGTCAGCAGCAGTCGTCGCTCATCGAACAGACCTGCCACTGTCTGCCCTCCCGAAGTGTTCTCACTGCCCGGTTGAAGGCTGGCTTGTTCTGCCAGATCCGGGCCGGGGTCCGGATCCAGTTCCAGGAACTTACGCCAGGACGACAGATTATCGCCGCTCCCTGCGATACGCCGGCCGTCCGCCTCTTCGGTCGCGTCGCCGGTGGCAAAAACAAGGTAGTCCCTGTTCTCGAGCACGCGTGTCCACTGCCGCGGAAACTCGCCGCGCCCGCGATCGGCCGCAGTGGCCTCGATGGCGATATAACTGGAGGCACTCGTGCGTCGCAGCCACGGATCTTCGCTACCTGCAGCTACCAGTCGCCTCGGCACCACCACGTAGCCGGCTTGGTAATCCAAGGCTATCTGCTCGCGCCGCCCAGCACTTGTCGTCGGCAGGTAGAACTCGGTCGAATCTTTCAGCCTGCGGTAAGCCTCGGCGGCGTTGCGCGAAAACACCAGGGTGCAACGCTCGGTGGCCGCGACCACCGGCTTGCCTGACAGCGCCGGCAGCAATTCGGAAAACCCCAGGGGAGCCATCACGACGCTGCGACCCCTGGCACCAGCAAGAAAGCGATAAACCTGCTGCGCAGTGCCCCGCGGTTTATCCACCCGCGGCCAGGGGTGAGCGTGCATGTCCCTGCGCAGCCGGTCGGCCGCCACCGGTGCAGACAGCGACAAGGCCATAACCGACAGCGCAACCAGCCCCGCCACACGCGCTCTCGCGCCGCCGGGCCAGCGGAGAATCTGCGCGGGTAACAGCGCCGCCAGCAGGCAGACCGGTACCAACCACCCCACGCGATACAACATCCACGGAACAAGCACTCTACCGGCGAGGGCAGACAGGCCGGGAACGAAAAGCAGCAACGCCGGAAGCAGGGAGAGAGCCAGCAAGGCCGCGAAGGCGGGCTGGTGTTTTCGCCGCCACGCCAGCCACAGCCCGGGCAGCGCAAGCAGCGCCGGCGGACCGAAAACAGCCGCCGGGTTCACCACCGTCCAAACGCTTTCAATCCACAACAGGCGGCCGAGTCTCGCGTGGGCAGCCACCACCGGGTTGTCCGGGGCCAGCATCGAGATCCCCTGCGCCTCGAACACGGGCCCCAGCGACAAACCCTGCCACAGCGGAAAGACCAAAGGCAGGCCCAGGGCCAATACCAGGGCGGGCAGACACGCCACCACCACGCGGCTGCCGCCGTTGCTCCACGACGCCACGATCAGCGCCAGCACCCCGAGGCAGGTCACCGCATAGACAAGCCCGTGCACGCAGGCCGTCGCCAGGGCGCAGGCAAACAAAAGCAGCCCCGCCAGGCTCGAGGGCCGGCGAAGGTATATCCAGCTCAGCGCCAGGGTAGCGGGCGCAAGCGTCAGGCCAGCTACGAACTTGTCCTGGTACAAGCGCTTGAAAAACGGCAGCGCCTCGGTTCCGTAAAGCCACACCGGCACCAGGAGCAAGGCCAGCGGCAATTCAACGCGCCTGCCGAACAGGGCAGTGGCGAGGCAGGCCACGCCCGAAACCACCATCACGCAACAGCAGACCGCCAGCGGGCCAGCCTGAAGCGAAACCGGGTCGCCGCCGGTCACGCCCACTACCAGCGCCTGTACGGCCAGCCACGCGTTCCAGGTAAACCTGGGGTGGACAAAGCCCGAATCAAAAAACGGCTCGGCAAAGTCCCCCGCGCCCGACAACCACGACCGCAAGCGAGCTATATCCCACCAGTCGTCTACCGTGGCCCCGGCGTGAGCCAGCACGACCGGCAACAGCGCCAGCACGGCCAGCCCCGCGGCCAGCCACGCACGGTTCATGGCCGCGCGCTCACCGACACTCAACTCCAGCCACGCCCCGCGACCGCGCAGCAGACCGCCAATGGAAACCGGCAGCAACAACAGCGCCAGCAACAACGGGGAGAGCTCCCAGGACAAGCCCAGCAGCGTCACCGGCAGGTTGCCTGCGGCGAGCAGCAACAAGCTCAGCGCCACTTCCAAGCACAGGCGTCCGGGCCCGGCCATCAGCAGTGCCAACTCCGGCGCGTCACCCGCGACCCGGTTCCCCGCCATACCCAGCCCCCTCAGGGCTTCCAGGGCCGATGCTCCGGGCAACCACAGCAGCAGCACGAGCAGCAACCAGGGCGGCAATAACGGCCACCAACCCAGCGCCCCGGCCAACGCCAGCAGCAGCAGCCCTTTACTGGTAGCGCGCCTGGCCACGCCTCAGTTCATGTACCCGAGGTCGCGCAGTCGGTCCATGATCTCTTCTTCCTCGTCTTCGTTGAAGGGCTTCACGCCGTCGGGCGACTGCGCCGAGCTGCCACCGCCCAGGTTCGGCGGGTTAGCCGCAAGCCAGTCGGGGGTGAACAGCGACTCGAGCACGCGCCCGTCGAGATCCCCCGGCACCTGCCGGCCAAGCATGTGCATGAGCGTCGGCGCGAGGTCCACGACCCCACCGCCGGCGAACGCCTGCCCACGCTCTACGCCGGGCCCGTGGGCCACCAGCAGGCCCTGCTCGCGGTGCATACCCGAGTAGCGGTAAGTACGATCCCAGACCCTGCTCGAGCCGAAATCGGAAAGCCCGAAAAAGATGTCGGCCGGGTCCTCGGGCAGCAGGAGAAGGTCAGGCGCCTCTTCGAATCTCTCGCCATGATAAACGTCCTCACGTCGCAGGCAGCGCTTGACCAACGGGCGTCCCAGCTCCGGATCGACGTAAGCGAGCAATGCGTGTTCAAGTTCGTCGCGTAATTTTTCGTACTCGGCACCGGGCTCCACGCAGCCCTGGGGCTCGCGTCCCTTGAGGTTAACGAACAGCGAGCCGTAGTGTCGGCCAAAAGAATACGCGCGCGAACGACTCCAGTCGACGTTGAGAAACGAAAGGAAAAACCGTTTCAACAGTCCATCGAAGGAGTACACGTTCTTGTACTCGGCGTGGCGTGCCAGGCCCAGGCGGTCGACCAGCTTGTGGACGTTGCGCAGTGTAAACCCGCGCCGAAATACAAAGGCCTTGAACCTGGTGGGGATGTCGTCCGAAAGCTGAATGAATCCCAGCTTGAGCAGAAGGTTGTTGAGCACCACGAAGCGCGACGCCCGGCCCATGCCGTGGTCTGACATGACCAGGACCCTGGCCTTCTCGCCCGCCTTGTCCACGAGCCGTCCGATGTCGGCGTCGAGCCGGGAAAAGTACCGCAGTACGGGCTTCGACCAGTCGCCCTCGCGGCCTTCCCTCCAAGGGTGCCCCTCGTCGAGAAAATGGTAGACCTGGTGAAGGACCCTGTCGGTGTCAAAGTAGACGCCCATGAAGAGGTCCCAGTCTTCGCGCTCCATCAAGTGAAGATTGCTGCGGGTAAGCATTTCGAGCAGTTCGTCCGAAGCGCGAAAGAAGGCCTTCGACCGGCCCGCGGACCAGGTCTCTGAAGGGTAGATGCGGTAGTTGCCGACCACTTCATCGAGTTCGTCGGCCAGCTCACGGGGCCAGGTGTAATCGCGGGCAAAGTACGGTGTCATCCAACCGCTCACCATCACGCCGTTCACTTCTTCGACCGGGTAAGACACCGGCAGGTTAACCACGCAAACCCTGTCGCCCCTTTCCGAGAGCATGCGCCACAGGGTTTTGCCGCTGCGCATGGTCGTGTTGACGGGCGGAAACACGTAGTCGTCGGCGCGACGGTAGAGGAAATCGTAGATGCCCGTGTTACCGGGATTCCGGCCGGTAGAAAACGTGGTCCACGACGGCCCGGAGGTAGGCGGCATGGTCGAATCCAGCGGCCCGGCTGTTCCCTCGCGGATGAGCCGCGCGAGATTGGGCATGATTCCCTGCTCTACCCAGCGGCTGACGAGATCCCAAGGAACCCCGTCCAGACCAATTACGAGCACCCGGACACCCACGGCGGCAGATACTAGGTGGCCCCAGCTATCTTCTCAACATCCCTGTCACTGGCTTCG
>CAUZFM010000075.1:0-12649 GCA_963579235.1 uncultured Binatia bacterium (SeqCode) | reverse complement strand
ACAAGCGTGCTGGCCGGCGCAACCATCGCGGTGACTGGCCTGCCCGGCTCAGGCAAGGACGTGCTGCTGCGCCTTCAACTGGCCGACGGTCGTAGCCTGCAGGCGGTGCTGCGCGCCGAGTCGCCAGCGTGGACCGTGCCGCTGGCCGGCACGCGCGGCTCGGTGGCACGCGGCTACTTCGCGTTGGGCGCGCGACACATCGCCGGCGGGCTGGACCACCTTCTGTTTGTCTTCGGCCTGCTCCTGCTCGTCACCGGTCTGCCCATGCTCGTGAAGACCGTCACCGCGTTTACGCTCGGCCACAGCATCACGCTCAGCCTCGCCGTCGTTGGCCTGCTGCCGACATCGTCGGCCTGGATAGAGCCTGCCATAGCCGCGAGCATCCTGGTGCTCGCCGTCGAGCTCACCCGCCCGCAGCAACAACACGCAACACTCATGCACCGCAGACCGTGGCTGGTGGCGGCCTGCTTCGGTCTGCTGCACGGCCTGGGCTTCGCCGGCGCGCTGGCCGAAGTGGGCCTGCCCGGCAACGAACTCGTGACGGCGCTTCTCTCCTTCAACCTCGGCATAGAGGCTGGGCAGCTAGCGTTCGTACTCGCGGTATTGGCCGCCCGGCGTTTAACAAGCGGCGCGATGTCCCGCGTACTGGCTGGCCTGCCGCCATGGGCGTCGCGGATGGTCGTGCAGGCTCCGGTCTACTCGCTGGGCTGCCTGTCGGTGTACTGGCTGCTGCAGCGCAGCGCGGTTGCACTGGGAATTCGCGTGGCGGGTGGTCTGTTATAGAAAAAAGCGCGGGGACACCCGATGACTGCGGGGACACCCGGGGAGAAAAGACAACATGCTACTGCTCGACCCCAACAACAACGATCGCTACTACCCCGACGACCGCGGCCGCGAAATAATGAACGCGACCATCGGGTTCTTCGAGTCCAAGGGCAAGAGGCAGCTCAAGAACGACGACCACGAGCGCCGCTGGTACCAGGACTACCTCGATTTTCTGCGCGACAACCGCGTGTTCGCCACCCTGTGCACGCCCGCGGGCGAGGGCGCCGACGACTGTCGCTGGGACACCTGGCGCAACTGCGGCTTCTCCGAGATCCTGGGCTTCTACGGGCTGCACTACTGGTACGCCTGGCAGGTGTCGGTGCTGGGCCTGGGGCCGATCTGGATGAGCGAAAACCAAGCCGCCCGGCAGAAGGCCGCCGAGCAACTGGAGCAGGGCGAGCTGTTCGCCTTCGGTCTGTCAGAGCAGGCCCACGGCGCCGACCTTTACTCGAGCTCCATGCGCCTGGAGCAACTGGGCGGCGGCGACTACCGCGCCAACGGCAGTAAGTACTACATCGGCAACGGTAACGTTGCGCGCATGGTCTCCACTTTCGGTCGCATGGCCGACAACGATGATTTTGTGTTCTTTGCCGCCGACTCGCAGCACCCGGCTTACAATCTGAAGAAGAACGTCGTCAACGTGCAGTCCTACGTGTCGAGTTATGAGCTCAACGATTACCCCGTCAACGAGAGCGACATACTGTCTCGCGGGCATGACGCCTGGGACGCCGCCCTCAACACGGTCAACGTGGGCAAGTTCAACCTAGGCTGGGCGTCGATCGGCATTTCGACGCACGCGTTCTACGAGGCCGTCACCCACGCGCACAACCGCGTACTCTACGGCCAGCGAGTGACCGAGTTTCCGCAGGTAAGGCGGCTGATGATGGACGCCTACGCCAGGCTGGTGGCCATGAAACTGGTGGGCCTGCGGGCGGCCGACTATATGCGCGCCGCCGGCCCCGACGACCGACGCTACCTGCTCTTCAGCCCCATCGTCAAGATGAAGGTGACCACCCAGGGCGAGGACGTCATTAACCACCTGTGGGACGTGATCGCCGCGCGCGGGTTCGAGAACGACACCTACTTTGAGACCGCGGCCCGCGACATACGCGCGCTGCCCAAGCTCGAGGGCACGGTGCACGTCAACATGGCGCTGATCGTCAAGTTCATGGCTAACTACCTGTTCAACCCGGCCGAGTTTCCTGAGATCGGCCGCCGCGACGATGACAGCAACGACGACTTTCTCTTCCAGCAGGGCGCCACGCGCGGGCTGGCGGGCATACAGTTTCATGACCCCATGCCGGTGTTCGAGCGCCATTCAAAACTGCCCAACGTGGCGCTGTTCATCGAGCAGATAGAAACCATCAAGGAGCTGTGTCTCAAGGCGGCACCAACGAAAGAACAGAGCCGCAACGTGGATTTTCTGCTCGCGGTGGGCGAGTTGTTCACGGTGGTGGTCTACGCCCAGTTGGCACTCGAAAACGCGCCCATCTACTCGATACCCGATGCGCTGGTCGAACAGATCTTCGACGTGCTGCTGCGCGACATGTCGCGTTACGCCATAGACCTTTACAACAACCCGGCGGCCAGCGACGAGCAGATGAAGTACTGTCTCAAGCTGCTGCGTAAACCGGTGGCCGACGCGGCGCGTTTTGACGGCCTGTACACCGACCAGGTCGTGGCGTTGGCGGGTGCCTACGAAATGAGGCCGTGAGCGTGACGGCAACGGGCAAACCGTGAAAGTAAGAGCCGCGGTGGCGCGCTGCGCTGGTGAACCGCTGAGCGTTGAGACCGTGGACCTCGAAGGCCCGCGCGCGGGCGAGGTGTTGGTCGAGATAAAGGCCAGCGGTGTTTGCCACACCGACGCGTTCACGCTTTCGGGCGAAGACCCCGAGGGCCTGTTCCCGGCCATACTCGGCCACGAGGGAGCCGGCGTGGTAGTCGAAACTGGCGAGGGCGTTGCCAGCCTTGCGGTGGGCGACCACGTCATCCCGCTCTACACGCCCGAGTGCCGGCAGTGCGAGTACTGCCTGAGCGGCAAGACCAACCTCTGCCAGGCCATACGCACGACCCAGGGCCGGGGAGTGATGCCCGACGGCAGCAGCCGTTTTTCGGTTGACGGCCAGCCGGTCTACCACTACATGGGCACGTCGACCTTCGCGCAGTACACGGTGCTGCCGGAAATCGCACTGGCAAAAATCCGCGCCGACGCGCCTTTCGACAAGGTCTGCTACATAGGCTGCGGTGTCACCACGGGCCTGGGCGCCGTTATGAACACCGCGCGAGTGGAGGAGGGCGCCACGGTGGTGGTGTTCGGCCTGGGCGGCATAGGGTTGAACGTTGTGCAGGGCGCGCGCCTGGCCGGTGCCTCGCGCATAGTTGGCGTGGACCTGAATCCGGCCCGCCGCCCCCTGGCCGAGAAGTTCGGTATGACCGACTTCGTTAATCCGCGCGAAATCGAACCTCACGAAACCGGCGGCGACCTGGTCGAAGAGCTGGTCGAGCTCACTGGTGGCGGCGCCGACTACAGCTTTGAGTGCATAGGCAACGTGAACACCATGCGCCAGGCGTTGGAGTGCTGTCACAAGGGCTGGGGCGTGAGCGTGATCATAGGCGTGGCCGGCGCTGGCCAGGAGATAAGCACGCGACCGTTTCAGTTGGTGACCGGCCGGGTGTGGAAGGGCACCGCCTTCGGCGGGGCCAGGGGGCGCAGCGACGTGCCGGGCATCGTCGACTGGTACATGGAGGGGCGCATCAACATCGACGATCTTATTACCCACACCATGCCGCTGGCCGATATCAACCGCGCCTTCGAACTGATGCACTCAGGCGAATCGATACGCAGCGTGGTGACCTTCGACTGAACGGACGGGCCGCGGTTCCTGCGCCGTCAGGGTGTGGGGGCCACGGGGTCGAGGTCCACGTTGCCAAGCACGCGCGAGGCGGGAGAGTCGCTGCACCAGGTGTTGTTCTCGGCCTTGACCACCTGGGAGGGGTCGGTGAGCAGGCTTGCGTCCACGTTGCGCGCTATCCGGGACGGCGCCTTGTTGCGGCACACCGTGTTGCCGCCGGTGCTGGAGACCAACTGCCCGTCTATCGTGAGTGCGCCACCACCGAGGTCGAGTTCGGCGTCATCGAGAACCACCACGCCACCGGTGCCCGGCTCGGACGTGCTCTTGCGGCCGCCGTTGTCGACAACCTGGTTGCCCTGCATGCTGACGACCGCGTTCTTGGAAGCGCGCAGGCCGAAGAAACGCGAATTACGGATGACGCTGTCGCGTACTACCAACTCTACTTCACCGCCTACTCTCAATCCGCGCGTGCAGTTGTCGATCAGCGTATCCACGATGTGTACGACCTGTTGATCGCCCACGCCGGTGCTCAGCAGCGGACCGGCGCAGTGAAACCTGGCGCTGCCCGGGCCCACCATCTGGCAGTTGTCCACCAGGAAGCGCCCTCCCTGGGCCGCGCGCAGGGGTTTTTCACAGCCTACGAAGCGCACGTCGTGGAGGGTCGCGTTCCAGTAATCACGCGAATCGGGGTCGGCCGAGGTCAGTGCTATGTCGCCGGCCACCTGCGCGCACTTGTCGCAGCCGTCGAGTATCTCGATGTTGCTGAAGACCGTGCCGACGGCACTTTCCTGGTTGGTGAGCGCGTCGTCGCAGTGGCGGGTGAAGTTTACGTTCTCGATGGTGTTGTTGGCGCCCGCGGCATGGATGCCTTCTGAGAAATAACGCAGCGACAGGTTGCGTACCGTGTTGTTGTTGCCCTCTAGCACCACGAAGCCGGTGCCGTTTTCGTACTCGGGGCAGTCGCAGGTCCCGTCGTTGTTGAGGTCCTCCGGGGCGCAGCTGCCGGGCGGGAAGCCCTCGAAGCAGGGCGGGTCGAGTTCAAAGGTAATGTTGCGGTCGAGCCCGTCGATTATCACGTCATTGCAGGACAGTCGCCGCGCCGCCCAGCCGTCGGCGTCGTCGAGCAGGATTACCGTGTCGCTGCAGTCAAAGGTTATACGCCCCGAAGTGCCACCGCAGTTATCAATGGCGGCTTCGAGCGCGGCCTGCGTGCAGGCCACCGCGCAGGAGTAGTCGCCCGGTGAGTTGGCGCAGGTGCCGGGATCGCAGTCGTCGGTTCCCAGCGTGCACTCGTCTATGTCGACGCAGTCGCCACCAAGGTTCGGCGCATAACCGGCCGCGCAGGCGCAGCCCAGGTAGTCGGGTGCGGGCGGGGTTCCACCGGGGCAGTAGATGCAGCGCAGCTCGGCCGAAACGGTGGCGCACTGCTCTTCGCGACACTCGCTGTCGCAGCCGTCACCGGCCGCCGTGCCGCTGTCGTCGCATTGCTCGAAGGCTGTCACCGTGCCGTCTCCGCATACTGTTTCGAACAGTGCCAGTTGCGCGGCCAGGTTTTCGTCTATGTGTTTCTCGGTCGCAGACGGGGTTGCCGATTCGCAGAGCCCATTGCGGTTGGCCTGGGCCCAGCGTTGGCTGAAACGCGTGCGACTGCGCAGCTGGCATCTCGACAAGCGCCCGGTCCCCGGCTTGGCCAGTTCGCGCAGCAGGCAGCCTTGTCGCCGCTTGGTGAGATTGAATAGCAGCTTGATCTTGTTGCGCACGCAGGCGGAGGGCAGCTCGTTGACGGCCAGCAGTTGCGCGTTCACGTTTGACTGCAGCCACTCTTCTTCTCCCTCCAGGCGAAAGTCGGTGGCCGTGGCAGGGCAGGCGGCGCCGGCGAGCGAAGCCGTGAGTTCGGCCTTGGCAAAGCGGTCGTTGAGCCGCAGCAATGCGCGATCGCTGCACGAGCTCAGCGAGGCAGCCGAGGGCTTGCGTGCATGCGCGGCGTAGCAACGTGACAGGTGTCGGTAGTAGCTTCCGGCGGTTTCGAGCTTGTCGCTACGGCAGTCGTCAAAAGCGTCGGCAAGGGTCAACGAGGGCGCAAAAAGCCCGGCAAGCAGCAGCCCGAGAAACGACATGGCGGCGAAGCTGCTAAGCGCCGATGTGTATAGCGCCGACGTATGCAGCGCCGACGTATGCAGCGCCGCTCGAGACAAGTCCTCGGCTTTGCCAATAACGGTGCATCTGACCTGGGGCAGCCGGCTCATGGCTACTGACTACTACACAGTTGGGGGGGTAATCAATGGTCTGGATGCCTGTTGTGCCCGTCCCGGCCGAATTTCACCCGATCGGGGGGGTGGCGGGGCGGCGGGCAGGCCCGCTTTGCACAACCGTCCACCGCCGTCATACTACCGCGTTCAGGCGTCCCGGCAGGGGAAGCCAAGGGAAAACAGGAACATATGTACCGCGAAGAGATAAAGGTCCTCGACTGCACCATCCGCGACGGCGGGTTGATAAACCAGTACCAGTTCACCGACGATTTCGTCAAGGGCTGCTACCGGGCCAGCTGCGAAGCGGGCGTAGACATCGTGGAGCTGGGCAAGAAACTTGCCGTCAGCGACGAGTACACGCGCGATAAGTGGGGCAAGTGGAACTTCTGCGATGACGATGACATCCGCCGCGTGGTCGATTCCTGCGACAGTGAGCATCGTCCCCAAGTGGCGGTCATGTTCGACGTGGGCCGCGTTGACCTCGACGCGCTGGTGCCGGCTGACCAGTCGCCCGTCGACATGATACGCACTGCCTGCTACGTGGCGGACATCGACAAGGGCATCGATCTCGCCCGGCGCACAAAGGATCTTGGCTACGGTACGACGATAAACATAATGGCCTGCTCGGCCGCCATCGAGAGAGACCTCATCGAGGCGCTGGAGCAGGTGAACGAATCGCCCGAGGTTGATTACCTGTACCTCGTTGACAGCTACGGAGCGTTTTACTCCGAGCAGGTGAGCGCCTACCTGGCCATGTACCGCGAGCACGCGCCCGACAAGCCGCTGGGATTCCACGCTCACAACAACCAGCAACTGGCGTTTTCGAACACCCAGCAGGCCATCATCGAGGGCGTCAACCTGCTTGACGCCACCATCAACGGCATCGGCCGCGGGGCGGGCAACTGCAACCTTGAGCTGCTGCTCAACTTTCTTAAAAACCCCAAGTTTGACGTGCGCCCGGTGTACCGTGCCATACAGGAACAACTGGTGCCGCTGCGGGAAGAGATAGAGTGGGGCTTCAACGACATCTACGGCATAAGCGGCCATCTCAACCAGCACCCGCGCGAAGCCATGCGCGTGCGCGGCGACAACGGAGCGCGCGAGCTGTGCTACGACTTCTTTCTCGAGCAGAGCGGCGAGGGCGACTCGGCGCTGGACTGAGTCCGGGGGCGCTGCGTGCCGCCGCCGCCGTTCAGCCCATGAGCGCGCGGCTGATGATGATTTTCATGACCTCGCTGCTGCCCGCGAAGATGCGCTGTATGCGCGCGTCCATGTAGGCGCGGGCCACCGGGTACTCGCTCATGTAGCCGTAGCCGCCGTGCAGCTGCACGCACTCGTCGACCACGCGACCCTGCAGTTCGCTCACCAGTAGCTTGGCCTTGGCGGCGGTGGGCACGTCGAGCTGGCCGTCCACGTGCAGCTCGAGGCAGCGGTCTACGAACACGCGCGCCGATGTGATCTCGGTGTCGAGCTCGGCGAGCTTGAACTGGGTGTTCTGGAAGGCGGCCAGCGGCCGGCCGAAGGCCTGGCGTTCCTTGACGTAGTCCACCGTGTAACCCAGCACCGCCTCGGAGGCGGTTATGCCGGAGATGGCCACCGACAGTCGCTCCTGGGGCAGCTCCTGCATGAGGTAAACGAAGCCTTCGCCCTCGTTGCCCATGAGGTTGGAGCGCGGTACGCGTAGGTCGTTGAAGAATAACTCGGATGTGTCCTGTGCCTTCATGCCGATCTTTTTGAGATTACTGCCGCGCTCGAAACCGGGGCGATCGGCCTCGACCAGCACGAGGCTGGTGCCGGCGGCACCCGCCTCGGGATCGGTCTTTGCGACCACGATCACGAGATCGGCGTGCTGTCCGTTGGTAACGAAGGTCTTTGAGCCGTTGATGACGTAGTCGTCGCCGTCCTTGACGGCCGTGGTGGTAATGCCCTGCAGGTCGCTGCCCGCCCCGGGCTCGGTCATCGAGATGGCGGTGACGATTTCGCCCGTTACGCAACCCGGTAGGAACTTCTGCTTCAGTTCCTCGGAGCAGTAGTGGAGCATGTAGGGCACGGCTATGTCGGAGTGCACTGCCCAGCCCAGCCCGGACAGCTGCAGGGTGGCTATCTCCTCGTCGATGATGGCGTTATAGCGAAAGTCGGCGTCTACACCGCCGTACTCTTGGGGCACCGTGGGGCAGAGCAGCCCCTGCTCGCCGGCCTTGTTCCACAGGGCTCGGTCGACCTGTCCGTCGGACTCCCACTGCTCGTGGTAGGGCACGACCTCGGCGGCCAGGAACCTGCGCACGCTGTCGCGAAACTGCTCGTGTTCGGCTTGGTATACGGTTCGCTTGATCACGGTTGTTGTTCCTCGGCAGGTGTTTTCCGCGGTGGTACCCAGCCGGTTCTCTACGCGGCGGCGTGGCGCGTGCCGGCGGCGGGTGGATCCTCGGGCAGGCCGGCGAAGCATTGCACTATCTGCATCCAGTGCGTGGCGGTGTCGCCGGTCACTACCAACGAAGTGTCTGCCACGTTGCGCGTCTGCGTCACGACGTAGCAGAAATCGACCGCGTCGCCCTCCACGCGGTCAGGGGTAGCGGGGTCGTTGAACTCCCAGGTTTCGCCTGAAGGCGACCGCAGGCGAACGTAGGGCGCGGGGTCGGGCACCTCGAGGGCGCGGTTCATGAAGGCCCAGCCCAGTGTCTTTACACCCAGCACGACGATGTTCTTAGCGCGGTCGCTGTTGGGGCACGCCTTGCCCAGGAACTCCGTTCCCGCCATGTCCCACACTTCCTGGCCGTGCGCCCATGTCTCCATCTGGCGGGCGGTGATCGAGCTGCGCACGCTCATGTCGGGGCCGGCCCACTTGACGCGCTTACGGGGATCGGCGGCGGCGAAGCGCTCGCTCATCTCGCCGTAGAAGCCATGCCAGAGCGCGACCAGTTCCGCACCCTCGCAGCCCTTGAGCCAGCGGTGTGTGAACACGGGGTGGCCCAGCTCTATGATGCCAGGTAGGGATTCGTTCATCAGCTCGGCGAAGGCGTCTTCGTCGGCCAACGCGAGGTCGGCGGCGTGGTTCCAGAAGTGCAGGTGGCCCACCACGTCGTTCACCGTCCAGTCCTTGTACAGCGTCGTGCGCGCGAGCGCCGCGTCGTCCATGGCGGCCAGCAGCCCGTGCAGGACATCGCTCTCCTCTCTGAAATCAAGTGCCTGTTGCATTGCTCTTATCTCCCGTTGATGACCCGCGCGCCACCTGGTCGTAGAGGTCGAAGTCGTTGCGGCGCGTGAGCCACCAGTAGCGCGTGGTGGTGCCCGACCAGTTGTTGGTCACGCGGCCGGCCGCGTTCTTGTACCAGCTGCGGTCGACGTCTGCCCAGACGGTGTTTTCGAGGTCCTGCTGTACGCGCCGGTCCCAGGATTCAAGCACGCCCGCTTTGAGTTCGAGGCTGGCCAGTCCGTGGCTGAACAGGCGGTCGATCAACGAGGCAATGTAGCCAGCCTGGCACTCGATCATGAAGATTATCGAGTTGTGACCGAGGTTGGTGTTGGGGCCGTACATTGTAAAAAAGTTAGGGAAACCGGGCACGGTCATGCCCAGGTAGGCACAGGGGGCCTCGGCCCAGCGCTCGTTGAGCGACTCCTCGCCACGGCCGACTATGTTCATCGGGGCGATAAAGCCGGTGGACTCAAAGCCGGTGGCCATAACCAGCACGTCGGCCGGGTGGCGCTTGCCGTCGGCGGTCACCACGGCGTCTTTCTCTACGCGGTCTATGACGTCTGTCACCAGGTGTACGTTGTCGCGGTTGAGCGACTGGTAGTAGTCGTCCGACACCAGCAGGCGCTTGGCGCCTATGGGGTAGTCGGGCACGAGCACGTCTCTGAGCTTGGCATCGCTGACGTTATCTTCGATGTGCCGGCGGGCCTGCCGTTCCACGTGACCGGCAAACAGGCGATTGCGCAAAAACAGAGGAAAGCGCGCTTCGAGCATGGCCCAGGTAATCCAGCGTATGAGCGTGGCCAGCCAGGGATAGCGACGAAAGCGCTGCAGCTCGGCCTTGGTGTACTCGCGGTCGTTGCGCGGGATCATCCAGTTGGGCGTGCGTTGCAGCACGGTCACGTTGCGCGCCTGGCCTGCTATGCGGGGAATGAACTGTATGGCGCTCGCGGCGTTGCCTACCACCACCACGTCGCGGTCGGCCAGCTCGCAGTCGTGTTGCCAGCGGGCCGAGTGGAAGGTGTCGCCTGCAAAATCTCCCAGACCCTTCAGGTCGGGCGTCGTGGGGCGGTTGAGCTGGCCGGTGCCGCACACCAGCGCGGCGGCCGAGTACTGCTCGCCGTTGGTATCGGTGAGCTGCCACGCGCTGCTGTCTTCGTCCCAACGCGCATCGGCGATCTCGGTATCCAGTTGTATGTGCTTGCGCAGGCCGTACTTGTCGGCGCAGTGCTCCATGTAAGACAGTATCTCGCCGTGCTCGGCGTACAGGCGGGTCCAGTCGAGCTTCTGCTCGAACGAAAACGAGTAGGACACCGAGGGCACGTCGCAGCAGGCGCCGGGGTAGGTGTTGTCGCGCCAGGTGCCGCCCAGGCGGTCGGACTTCTCAAAGATGGTGAACTCGTCGATGCCCGCGCACTTGAGCTTGATGCCCAGGCACAGGCCCGAAAAACCCGACCCGATAATGGCCACGTTGCGCGCTTGTCCGCCGTCGTTGTTGTTGTTGCTGACCATGCCGCGACCGTTAGTTGTGCTGTCCCGCGCGCGCCGTGTCAAAGGGGCGAGAAGGTTCCGTTTTCCCCTTCCGGGGGGTGGGTGGTAGAAGGGCAGATGGGTTTTGAGGCGGTGTTGTTTGATCTCGGCGGGGTATTTACGCCCTCGCCCTTCGAGGCAGCCGAGAAGGCCGGTGCCGAGATGGGCGCCGCGCCCGGCCTGCTCATGGAAATCGTTTTCGGGCCTTACCACGAGGACACCGACCACCCCTGGCATTGCCTGGAGCGGGGCGAGACCGAACTCGAAACCGTGCGCGGCCAGATTTCCGAGCTCGGCCGCACACATGGACTGGAGGTCGACCTGTTCGCGGTGCTCGCCAGCCTGGCCAGCGACAACGGGGGCAGGGAGGTGGTCATTGACTGCGTGCGCGAAGTACGCGCCGCCGGGCTGCGCACGGCCCTTGTTACCAACAACATCCGTGAGTTCGGCGACGCCTGGAAGAGCCTGCTTCCGGTAGACGAGCTCTTCGACGCGGTGGCTGACTCCTGCCTGCTGGGGGTCCGCAAACCCGACCCTGCCATGTTCGAGTACGCGCTGGCTGAGCTGGGCGGTGTCGACCCCACCCGCGCTGTGTTTCTCGACGATTTTGCCGGCAACATTGATGCCGCCCGCCGCCTGGGTATGCACGCCATACTGGTGGGAACCGATCCCGAGCCGGCGCTGGCGGAGCTCAGGGTAGTGCTGGCCCCCGAGCTGGCCGCCGGAAGCCTGTGACCCTCTACCGCGCTGGCCGGGGGATTGATGGGTGGAAAGCGGGTAGGAAAAGCCACGTTTCCGGCGTATACCGCCGGACATGGGACAAGAGGCAGATAGCGGAAGAGAGACCGAGGGAAGAGGAGCCGAGGGGCTGAGGATATTTGACGGTGCGGTTGCGGTGGTGACCGGCGGCGCCTCGGGCATAGGCGAGGCGCTGGCCCGTGAGCTGGCGCGTCGCGGGGCGACCGTGGTGCTGGCCGACCGCCAGGCAGAAGAGGCAGCGGTGGTGGCGGCCTCGATCAACGCCGCCGCCGGTGCTTCGGCTGGCGACGACGCGGCCGAATCGGTGGAACTCGACGTTCGCGATGCCGAGGTCTTTGACCGCGTGCTGGCCGACACGGTGGCCAGGCACGGGCGGGTGGACTACCTGTTCAACAACGCCGGCATTGGTATCGGCGGCCCGGCGCTGGCGCACACGACCGAAGACTGGCGCTACATGATAGACGTCAACTTGATGGGCGTGGTACACGGCATACAGGCCGCCTACCCGCGCATGGTGGAGCAGGGCTTCGGCCATATAGTCAACACCGCTTCGATCGCCGGGCTCACGGCCTGCCCGGGCCTGGTGTCCTACGCGGCCGCCAAGCACGCGGTGGTGGGCATCACGCGCGCGTTGCGCGTGGAGGCCGCCGAACACGGCGTGCGCGTGGGTGCGTTCTGCCCTGGCTTTATACGCACGCCCATACTCGAAGGCGGCAGGTACGGCCGCATGCTCGGCGGCGAGACAGGCATGCTAAGCGAAGAAGCCAAGGCGAAACTCGGCGGCATGGAGCCTGCCGACTTTGCCCCTCGAGCGCTCAACCTGGTGGCCGTCAACCGCGAGATCATGGTGCTGCCGTGGCAATGGAAGGTGCTCTGGTGGCTCGATCGCCTGCTGCCGGGCCTGGTGACCGGTCTCACGCGCAGGCGCATGCGCGGGATGCTGGCCGACGCCGCCTGAGCAACAGCCAGTGAGCAATAGGCAATGAGCATCGCCCGACAACTGGGCACTGCTGCAGTGCTGGTGGTCCGCCAACTGTGGCGCCGGATGTCGGGTGCCGGAGCGCGCGAGTGGTTGTCGGCCGCCGAGTTGGAGACCAGCCTGCAGATGCTCATCGACCGCGTCGGGCAGGGGGTCGTCAAGCGCGTGACCTTCGTAGACCTGCCCGCCACCGAGCCGCCGTGGTTCGACACCGGTCTCGATCTTGAAGCCGGTGCCGAGGTCACCACGCTGGCGTCGGGGCGGG
>CAUZFM010000074.1:0-12865 GCA_963579235.1 uncultured Binatia bacterium (SeqCode) | reverse complement strand
CGAACGTCCTGGCTACGATCCTTGCGACATACCAACAGGGCATCGCCGCTATCCACCACCACGAGGTCATCTACACCGACGAGAGCCACCAGCTTGCCCCCAGAATAAACCATGTTGCCGCTGGAATCGACGCTGACAAGTTCGTCGCGAGACCTGTTCCCGTGGGCGTCTTCGGGCCAGGATTCGCCCGCGACATCCCAGCTACCGACGTCGCTCCAGTCAAAACTTGCCGGCACCATGGCGACCTTGTCAGAGTGCTCCATTATCCCGTAGTCGACCGAAATCGCCGGCAGCCGGGGGTAGATTCGAGAAAGTGCTGCCTTGGTTACCCGGCCGCGGCTACGCTCCCTGTCCAAGCGGGCCAAGGCTCTTCCCAGTGCTGGTAAATGCTTGTTGATCTCCTCGAGCACCACGTCGGCTCGCCAGGCAAACATGCCGCTGTTCCAGTAGTAATTCTTGTTGGCGACGTAACGCCGGGCTCGGGCCAGCCTGGGTTTCTCGTAGAAGGCTGCCACCTGCCTGCCCCCGAGGCCGCCCTCCAGCAATTTGCCTGCCTTCAGATAACCATAACCAGTGGCCGGTCGACTGGGCGTTATTCCGAAAGTCACCAACCTGCGCTGGTGATAGGCCAACGCCAGGCCTCGACTCATGTCACCCAGGAATTTTTTTCGGTGTTTGATCAGGTGGTCGGCGGGCAGGACCAGCATGACACCGTTTTCGTTGCGGCGAGCGACTTCCAGCGCTGCCCAGCCCACGGCCGCGGCCGTATTACGCCCCACGGGTTCGGCCAGAATATTGCGCGCCGGCATCCACGGCAACAGCTTTCGTACCCCGCCTGCCATGGTTTCGCTGGTGACCACTAGAACGTTCTCATCGTCAACGAGCCCACGTACCCGGGCCGCCGTTTCTTCGAGCATACTGCTCGAGCCTGCGAGGGCCAGCACCTGCTTGGGGCGCTTACGGCGACTCAGGGGCCAGAAACGCGAGCCAACGCCACCCGCTACGATGATCACGTACCTGTCTTTCCCAGCTGTTGTTTTTTTTGCCATAAGGGTAGCCGATGATCGACCCCCGCGAAGCGTAATGCAAGTGGCCTTGCCCCTGCAACCGTTGACCAGCGGGCGCTCCGGGTTAATATGCAGCGGCGATGTTATTCAAGTTAATACTGCTCGCTTTCTTTCTGGTGTTGCTGTTCGAGGCGGCTTGCTACCTGCTCCTTCGCTACGAGGATGCTGAGATCACGCCCAGGCGGGACCCCCTTCCCGCCGTATCACTGCTGGCTGCATTTGCAGCCGAGTGCCTGGTGACGCTGCTTTCCTTGCTGACGCGCCCCTTCGGGCTTTTCGGCGGTAAGCTATCTAGTGGCAGCGGCCGGCCAGTGCTGCTGGTCCACGGTTGGGGCCAGAATCGCGCCAGCATGGCGCTGATGGCGGCGCGCTTGCGCAGGGATGGCCGCGCTACGCAGTCGATCAATTACCCAAGCGTCTCCGAATCGATGGAAATCAAGGCCGCGATAGTGGCCTCGGCCCTGCGCTCAGCCGCTGCCTTGAGCGACGACGGTCTCGTGGACGTGGTGGCCCACAGCCAGGGTGGGGTCCTCGTTCGAGACGCGGCTGCTGGACAACAGTGCTCTACTATCCTGGGAAACGTCATCACCCTAGGCTCTCCCCACCTGGGCACCGGGCTGGCGGCGGTTGTTCCTTTCAAGTCAGCGGTCCAGATGAAACGTAATTCACGTTATCTCCAAAGGCTCGCCTCCGCCGAAGAAGGGCTTGCGTGGACCCACTTCGTGTCGATTGCATCAACTTTTGACGCGATCGTGTTTCCCAGGGAATGCTCAGACTACGCCCCGGGCATGAACGTGACCGTCAACGCTATCGGCCACAACTCTTTGCTGGTAGCAGGGGGCGTCTACGAGGTAGTGAAAGAAAATCTTTCATATTCCCCTGTGGCCGTAGACCCGACTGCCCACGATAAAAAGTGACTATACGCCGGTCCATCCTCGGTCCCGATTCACAGGGACGCAGGCTCGATAGAATAGTGGCCGATCTCACTGGTTGCGGGCGCAGGCGGGCGCGTAAGCTCATAGAGGAGGGCTGCGTACAGGTCGATGACCACTGGGCAGCAGCATCGAGTCTGCCTGCCGTCGGTTCGCAGATCAGCGTCGAACAACGCGGTGAGGAGCTAGCGCCGTCCGAACCTTCAGGGATACGACTGGTGTGGAGTAACGACGAAGTCCTGGTGATGAACAAGCCCGCCGGCGTGCATTCGCACAGGGGACTGCATAGCCCCTGTGCCGCCGATTACACGGCCGCTGCTTTTCCTGAAACCGTGGGCCTTGGGGCGAGCGACAAGGAGGGCGGAATCGTTCACCGACTGGACTGTTTTACGTCGGGATTGCTGATCGCCGCAAGAAACGAAAGCGCCTACCGGCAGCTGCGACAACGCTTTGCCAGCAACCTGGTCACGCGGCGCTACCTCGCCCTGGTGATGGGCCAGCTCGAGCACGTGCAGATAGTCGAACAAGCCCTCGTACGAACCGCCCGCAAAGTTCGCGCGGCCAGAGAGGAAGAAACCGGCCTGCCAGCCCGTTCGGAAGTCAGGGCACTGGAAAACGGCCGCGACTGGGCGTTACTACTCGTAGAATCCGCTACCGGGGCTCCCCACCAGGTGCGCGCCCACTTGAGCTCGTTGGGACTCCCACTGCTGGGGGACACGGAATATGGAGGCCAGCCAGCGCGATTTCGCAAGGGCCAGCTGCTCCACGCCGTCGGCCTTTCGTTGCACAGCGAAGAGGACACGCGACCCGTGTCTTTCCGCGCAGCAGCGCCGGGGGACTTTCTCCTGGAGCTGGCGAGCCTCAGAAAGAGAGCCTGACCTGCTGATCAGCTCCGCTTGCGGGTTGACGCCTTCTTGCCCGCGCTGCTTTTGCCAGCCGTAGTTACGCGGGTCGCGGTCTTCGGAGCCGGGGTCTTGCGGGGACTGGATTTCCGCTTCGGTATCTGCGCGAGCTTGGAACACTCGGTGCACCTGTTGTTCTTGTTGTCCTCGTCTTCGACGAGTCCATCGTCAAAGTTATGACAGATCTGCTTACAGTCGATGCAGATGAAGTAGATACCCTCTTTTTCTTTGGTCAAGCGTTCGCGGTTGAGAATCCGCCCGGCCAGCTTCTCGCGGCGTATGCCCAGGAGTTCGATGTACTGGCGCTTGATCTTGACGCGACCGGCCTCGTCGAGTTCTGACTCATCGTCCGAAGGAGCTGCCTTGACTCCAGTGGGTTCATCAAACAAGCGGAAGGCTGAACCCCCAGACTCTTTTTTCCCGGCGCCTTTCCCTCTTTTTACCGTTGCCATTATCAGCTACTGACCGGTGCGCTGCTTGTAGCTGCATTTTCCGCAGTGCCAGAAGAGGCCTTTCTCCCCAGCCCCGGCGAAGCGCACTACTTTCAAGTCGGTATTGCACTCGGGACATTCACGCACCGAGCCAGTTGTTGTTTTAATCGCGGTTTTGGCTTTTTTTTCGGCCATAGTTTTGTATTCCTGTTGGAATTCCGGCGGAGTATCCGGTAAGAGCGCTGTCCCGGATGCAGGCTAACCGAGCATCGCGCGATACTATGGCGACCGGGGGCGGAGTGCAAGTTCCGCCCAGCTATTGCAATGCGCTGTTAAATCCAGCAGGGTCGCCCGCGCAGCGCCTTGGCGGGCCGCGCCTTACAAATGGCTTTGCAGAAGACATCCCCTCGCGCTCCCTGTCCTGGGGCCGTAACAAAATCAACGCTTAACGACGGAGACCGTGTAATCCTCATCGACGCCAAGGGCCGAAGCTACTTCAAGCAGTTGCGTGCCGGCCATCGCTTGACCATTCGCGGCACCATATTCAGGGCCGACGAAATCATCGGCTCAGCCGAGGGCTGCGTAGCCGGAGACGGACCCGCTGCGGCTTTTCGCGTCTTCCGGCCTACCATCGCCGAACTCGTGCCGGACCTACCGAGGACAGCGGAGCCCATTTTTGCTAAAGATCTCGGCCAGATACTCGTTCACACCGATATCAAGGCCGGCCTTTCGGTGCTGGAAATCGGCGTAGGCAACGGCATGCTTACCATCGCGTTGCTGGGGGCGTTGGGCGAACTGGGGCGCCTGTCAAGCTACGAAATACGAGAGGATTTTGCTGCCAGTGCTCGCAGCAACGTTGATTGCCACGCGGGATCGTCAGCTAACTGGACCATAACGGTGAGAGACGCGGCCCTCGGTCTCGATGAGAGCGACTTTGACAGGGCCGTCGTCGACCTGCCGGATCCCTTACGCTGCCTCGACTCAATAGCCGGGGCGCTCAGACCCGGTGGCCTGGTTGGGTTCTTTCTACCCACGGTAATGCAGGTCGCAAGCCTGCACGAAGGCCTTGAGAAGCATCCGTCTTTTCTCTATGCCGTCACCCGCGAGGTGCTCGAGCGCAGCTGGCACGTCGAAGATGGTAGCATCAGGCCAGACCAGCGGATGATAGGCCATACTGGTTTCGTTACGACTGTCCGCCGCTCGGCCGACTGACGGAACTCATTCCAACCCCAGCCATTCTCCGAGCTCTGATACGTCGGCCAACTCGCCCTCGGCACCCGCAGCCAGGCCGCGCCCACTGAGATCGCCTATCCACACGGCTTTCATACCGCAAGCCACAGCACCCTCGATGTCAGCCCTCAGCGAGTCTCCAACGTGCAGGCAGTGGCTGTTGCCGACGCCGAGCGCGCTGGCCGCGTGCCTGAATATTTCAGGTGCCGGCTTACGCCATCCAAGGTCATCCGAAATTACACTGGCGACGAAAAGCACGCTGAGGCCCTCGCGTTCGAGTATCTCACGGGCCGTCTCCTGCTGGTCAAAATTAGAGACCAAAGCCAGGGGATATTTATCAGCGAGTTTTCGCAGGGCGGCCAGTCGCGGAGCCGGACAGCTCACGACAGAGGCTATGGTCTTCATGTGCCTGCGACTCAACTCACCAGCCAGCTCCTCCCTGTCGCCGGACATACCCGCCAATTCCAACGCGCGACTGAAGCGTTCCAGGGAGGAAACTTCGCGGTGGTCCTTTTCCACCCTTTTCCGAATTTCAAGAGAGGCTTCCATCATGGCCTCGTGAAATCCCTCTGCGCTCGGCGCGTGCGCAAAATCGGCAAGCAGCCCGGACAGATCCCTCACGGTGGAGATAACCCTGCTCCCCTTGATCTCCACCATGGGCAAGGCCTCGAGATCGAAATCCACCAGCGTGCCGAAAAGATCCAGTAACAGGGCACGCGGAAGCGATTCAGCGGCGGCCAAAAAATCGTCCTCCGAAAAGGACCAGCCCGCTGCCTGCGAGGAGCACAACGGAGTTAAGCGCCATCGACCAACCGTGCAGCTTCATGAACTCGGCGTGACCGGACTCCAGCCCCCGGAGTTCGGCCATGTGCGGTTGTAACACGAACACGGCCCAGCCCTGGCAGGCTGACATTATGATTAACACTGCAACGATAATCACCCAGGAACGATCGCCGCGAGCCATCCACCCGGCTCCCAGCACAGCCGCCACGCCCGCTCCCAGCCCGACGCGGTAGTAAGCAGGGAACAACAGCGCCGCTACGTCCCCAGCCAACGAGCGTTCCAGCCCCGCAAACAGGCCCGGAAGCACGACTGCCGAGAACAACCATGCGCCGCCTACCCAGATCACCAGGCCCCCGCGGAACATGGCCATTGCGGCGCTATCGACTCTTGCCTGTTTCATCCTGGACCCTGGTTCCCGTGTAAATCTCGGAGAAGCGCCGCAAGCCGTTACCCACCGCTGCGTTAACCGTGCCGACATTTGCACACAGAAGGTGTGTAGTCGATGCCCCCGGGGTGTATCATTGGTGCTTGGTGGTTGTGAGGTGGTGATGGAAGACGACGAAACAAACCCCGAAGACACGCTTAATCGTGCCCCGGGAGCAGAAGGCTCGGCCCACTGGTTCGGGTTCGAAGAAGAGGTCGAAGAAGTCGAGGTCGGCACGATTCTACCCGTGCTGCCCCTGCGCGGCATCTCGGTGTTCCCCTCTGCGATTCTCCCGCTTCTGATTTCGCGCGAATCCTCGCTGGCACTGATCGAAGAAACCCTGCTCGGCGACCGCGTACTCTCGCTGCATGCCCAGCGCGTTGCAGAGACAGAAGAATACCGAGCCGAAGACCTTTACCCCAGGGGCTGCGCTGCGCGCATACTCAAAATGCTCAAGTACCCGGACGGAAACATCCGCATACTCGTGCAGGGGCTGCGCCGGGTGCACCTCGGCGAGACGACCCAGGACCAGCCGTATCTGAAGGCGAAGGTTGAACTGCTCGACGATCTCGACGACAGCGACCAGGAAACCAATGCAACCCGGGCCCGCGTGGTCGAAGCCTTCTCGCGGCTGGTGGAACTGACCCCTTACCTCGCTGACGAGCTACAGGTGGTCGCCATCAACGTGCGCTCGGCCGGAAAGGTTGCTGACCTCGTGGCCGCCAACGTCAACCTGCCACTCGAAGAGAAGCAAGCGCTGCTCGAAACGCTGGAGGTGGGGGTGCGGCTAAAGCGCCTGCTGGCAATACTCGACCGCGAGGTCGAGCTTCTCGAACTCGGCCAACACATACAGGGACAGGTGCAGTCCGAGATGCACCGCAACCAGAAAGAGTTCTACCTTCGCCAGCAACTCAAGGCCATACAGAAGGAGCTGGGCGACGCAGATGGCAAGGGCGGTGAGACGGCCGCCCTCGCCCAGCGCCTGGACGAGTCGGCTCCACCCGACGATGTACGTAAAATAGCGGACTGCGAACTGGAACGGCTGGCGATCATCCCTCCCGAATCGGCCGAACACACCGTGGTAAGAAGCTACGTTGAGTGGCTGGCCGATATCCCCTGGTCCAAGACCACCACCGACAATCTCGACACCGTTCACGCTGCCGAGGTACTTGACCATGACCATTTCGGGCTGGATAAAGTCAAGGACCGGGTTCTTGAATTTCTCGCAGTCAGGCAACTCCGCAGCGACTCGAAAGGGCCGATACTATGCCTCGTGGGCCCGCCCGGGGTAGGCAAAACCTCCCTCGGCCGCTCGGTTGCCCGGGCCATGGGAAGAAAGTTTCAGCGTATTTCGCTGGGCGGGGTGCGCGATGAAGCCGAAATCCGTGGCCACCGCCGTACCTACGTGGGCTCAATGCCGGGCCGCGTATTGCAAGCCCTCAAACTGGCAGGGTCGATGAACCCGGTGCTCATGCTCGACGAGGTAGACAAGCTCGGCAGCGACGTCCGGGGAGATCCCTCCTCGGCCCTGCTCGAAGTACTCGACCCCGAACAGAACTCGGCCTTTCGCGATCACTACCTGGACGTACCGGTAGACCTATCGCGGGTCTTGTTTCTCACTACCGCGAACTACCTGGACCCAATTCCTCCCGCGTTGCGCGATCGAATGGAAGTGCTGGAACTTCCTGGTTACAGCGAGGAAGAGAAAATGCAGATCGGCAGACGGCACCTGCTGCCGCGCCAGATAGAAGATAACGGTCTGGCGGACATGGGCGTTGAGTTCGAAGAGGAGGCACTGCTTGCACTCGTACGCGATTACACCAACGAAGCCGGCCTCAGGAATCTCGACAGGGAAATCGGCTCCGTATGCCGCAAGATTGCCCGCGTGGTCAGCGAGAATGGCAACGGAGATAACGGTAGCATCCAAGACCAAAACGACTTCGCTGTCGATCGAAATACCGTCGCCCGCCATCTCGGACCGCCTCGCTTTTCGAAAGAGGACGCAGGCCAGTTGCAACCCCCCGGGGTCGCAACTGGATTGGCGTGGACACCCAACGGTGGCGAGATACTCTTCGTCGAAGTCAGCCGCATGGCCGGCAAAAAAGGCCTGCTGCTGACCGGCCAGCTCGGTGACGTGATGAAAGAGTCTGCCCAAGCCGCGCTCAGTTTTCTCAGGGCCAATGCACCGGTGCTCGGTCTTGCCCCTGACTTCTTTGAACATACCGACCTGCACCTGCACGTGCCCTCCGGAGCGATACCAAAAGACGGCCCGTCCGCGGGCGTTACGATTCTTTCGGCAATGGCCTCCGCGATGCTCGACCGGCCCCTGCCCAGCGGGCTGGCAATGACCGGTGAAATCACCTTGCGAGGAGCGGTGCTGCCGGTTGGTGGAATCAAAGAAAAAGTACTTGCCGCTCGCAGGGTGGGAATAACATCCCTCATGGTGCCTGAGCGCAACAGGGTCGACGTACTGGAAATCGAACCGGAGCTACGCAGTGACCTGAGGTTTTCCTACGTTGGAAGCCTGACCGAGGTGCTGGCTCTTACCCTTCCCAACCGCCAGCCGGTCAGCAGCGGCATCGGCCTGCAGCCCGAACCCAGCCCCTACCCCTGGAACAACTGATCGCGGCCGGAGGGAGCCCCGGGATCACGCCCTGCTCGTCTCCAACAACGCTTTTATAGCCAGCGCAGCGGTTCGATCGGCATCCGCTCGCAAGACCGCTGGAGCGGGCTGCTCCAACAACCGCTGCAACTGGTCACCCCAGGCGCCGTCGGCAAGCACAACCGGACCTATCTCGAGGCTGCCCGGGCGAGCCTGCAGCCAGTCAGCCAGAACGCGGTGTTCAGGAAATCCGCTGGGAAGCGCGTAAAGCATGCGAGTCGAGTTCGCGAAGCAGTCTCCAATAATTCCGCAACCGGGCTTGGTGACTACAACGTCACAAGCGGGGATCACGTCCCGATGAGACAACGACGGGGGAATCAACAAAAAATCATCGCGTTCTACCAGTTGATAACTGGCTAGATAGACCACGCCATCTCTGACCGGCGGTAAACCTACCTTGTTTCCAATTCCGTCCCTCAGGCTCACCAGCACCAGCGTACAGTGCTCGTCAACGCCGAGTATCGAGGCGAGGCCCGCCCTGCCGAGCTCGCTTCGACAACCGAGCAGCCCGGGCTGTTGTTTCACGGGAAAAGCCGGCATGGGCGCCGCGGGTTCAAGCTCCAACAGAAGCTTGCAGTGGGAATAAGCCTCAGCGGCAATCTCTGCGTAGACACCAAGACCCATCTCCCGGTAAATCCAATCCCAGGAAAAATTGGCCACCGCCACCGACGGCAAAGCAGCGAGTGCGGCAGCCGAAAATGCCAGCGGTGGGACATCGCCGTATACAAGATCGACGGTTCCTCGAAGACGGTCGGCTTCGGCAGACACCTTGTCCCGGTAGTCTCCGTACCACTCGGCCAGAACAGCGATGGTCGATTCCCGGTCAACCTGCATTTCGCTGGCCTGCAGTACGCCCACGTCGCAGGGCTCACTGCGCCAGTTGCTGACCGAGTCCAGGCCTTTTGGCCAGAGTTGTCGTGGTGCAGACGTTACCAGCTCCAGTTCAACCGGTATCAACTCCGACAGGCGTTCAAGAATCTGTCCACTGCGGACGGTGTGACCATAGCCATGGCCTGAAAGGTAGACAGCTATGCGGAAAGGCCTTGTTCTGTCGGTCGAGCTTCCCAGCTCAAGAAACAGAGAACGACGTTCCGCAGCCGCAGGTCGCTGTGGCGCCGGGATTCTTGAACTTCAAACCGGCGCCGTGAAGACCATCGACCCAGTCAAGCTGCAGCCCCTGCAGGAGCTCGACAGCGTCGGCCTGCACGTAAATGGCGACACCTTGACTGCTGATCTCCAGGTCGCCCTCTCCGGGCCCCGCCACAAAGGCCAAGCTGTATTCGTAGCCCGAGCAACCACCATTCGTTACCCCCAGGCGCAGGCCGCTTACAGGGGGGGCCTTCCCAGCCATGCTTTCCTTGATGTGGCTGGCCGCGGCCTCGCTGAGAGTTACGAAGTTGTCCGACATGCTGTAATTGTAAGCCTGTTTCAGGCCCTGTCAACGTGCCCCCTGATTTGAAGGAAAAGATACGCTGCGCAGCCGTCGAAAGCGGTTTCAGCGCCTGTGGATTCAGCACCGCGCTGCCCCTGCCGGCGACTGCGCTCCTCGAGCAGTGGACCAGTGCCAATCGGCACGGGTTCATGGACTACCTCGAGCGCGACCAGAACCTGCGGGTAGACCCCGGCGCACTGTTGTCAGGCGCCGCCAGCGTCATCGTGCTCGCGTTGCCCTGCGCGGCGCCGCCGCCCCCACCCCTCGACTGGCGATCCTCCTTGAAGGGACGTATCGCCTCCTACGCGGCCGGTGAGGACTACCATCATGCGATGGGCCGCAAACTCGAGTCATTCACAGAACAACTGCAACGCCTGGCTCCCGGCCACCTCCGCTGGCAGGTAGACGCGGGGCCCTTACTGGAGAAGGATTTAGCGCGCCGAGCAGGCCTCGGTTGGTTCGGGCACAACACCAACATCCTCACCCGCGACGCCGGCTCCTGGGTCATGCTCGGCGTCGTGATTACCACTGCCTTGATAGAACCCGACCCGCCTTTCGAAGAGGATCACTGCGGAAGCTGTCGAGCCTGCCTGCCCTCGTGCCCAACGGGAGCCCTGGACGACGGGCCCACGATTCAGGCGGACCGTTGCATCTCTTACCTGACCATAGAGCTCCGGGGGCCCTGGCCCCTGGACCTGCGCCCGCTGGTGGGTAACTGGGTTTTCGGCTGTGACCTCTGCCAACTGGCCTGTCCCTGGGGCCCCTCACTCAGGGCCGAAGACTCACTGGGTGAGTTTTTATATCCATCACTGATCGAAATACTGAAGCTCAGCGAAGATGACTTCCGCGATCGTTATCGCGGCAGCGCCGTGCTCCGCGCGAAGCGGAGGGGCCTTGTCCGCAACGCCGCAGTGGCCCTGGGTAACAGCGGCAACCAGCTTGCTGTCGCCCCGCTTGCCGAAGCCCTGGCAAGCGACGCCGACGAGCTCGTCAGGGCCCACTCAGCATGGGCGCTAGGGCAGCTGCAAGGCGGCGAGGCCCGGGCGGCGCTCAACCGGTCAGCAAAAACCCAGGCCCCTCCGGTACAGGCCGAAATAGAACTCGCGAGGACTGAATGCCGGGCGGCGCCGCTTCAGCGTTCGCGTTGATCGGCCTGAATCGCCCTTATCGCGGCCTGGGCAGCCCTGAGTCCCGCCGTCTGCCCGTCCTCAAACGCAAAGCGAGCGTCCAGGGCCAGCTCAGGAAAGTCGTGGGGGTTTTTAAGATCGTCCGCCGTAAGCCCCGGTTTCAACCTGCGCGCCATATCGAGCACCCGTGCTTCCTGTTGTCCGATCATTTTTTCCAGCATAGAGATTGTCTGGTCACTCAACTTCCGTCCCCCTGTCGCGGTGAAGCCTGGTGGGCTGCTGCGGTTTGACCCGACACCACCCCCGGCGCAGCATTATCCCGCTTGCGCCCGTGCGGTGCCAGCGAAACCCAGGATGCAAGCCGATACAAGAAATGCCAAGGACAGCAGCGCGTTGTTCGAGCAATTTACGGTGCTCGATCAGCCCGATCTTTACTCGCGTGAACGCTGCGACGATATCCAACGCCTGGTCGAGGAAATCACCCAGCTCAAGCGCGAAAAAGACGCGATAATACTCGCCCATAATTACCAGCGACCCGAGATCTTCGAAGTTGCTGATTTCGTCGGTGATTCACTCGAGCTGGCAAAGCGCGGAGCGCGGGTTGAACAGGGGACGATCGTCTTCTGCGGGGTACACTTCATGGCCGAAACGGCGAAAATTCTTTCGCCCGAAAAGCGCATTCTTATCCCCGACTCCAATGCTGGATGCTCCCTGGCGGAGAGCGTCGACGCCGAAAGCCTCGTGGAAATGCGGGACGAGTTGCGCCAACAGTATCCCGACCTCGTGGTGGTTTCTTACGTTAACACAACGGCCGAGGTTAAGGCCGTGACCGACATATGCTGTACATCATCGAACGCGATCAAGGTCGTAGAGTCGGTAGACAGTAACAACATCCTTTTTGTTCCGGACGAAAACCTTGCCGCCTATGTTGCCCGTCACACCAGCAAGAACATCATCGCCTGGGAGGGAAACTGCTACGTTCACCACCAGATCAACCCCGAGCAGATCGAAGAGGTCCGTCGCGCGAGGCCTGACATCCGCGTACTTGCCCATCCCGAATGCCGCGAGGACGTGCTCAACATAGCCGATGCGGTTCTGAGCACCAGCGGCATGATGAAATACGCCCGGGAAGACGACGCCAAGGAATTTCTCGTAGTCACCGAATGCGGCCTTTCCGACCGTCTACTGCTCGAGATTCCAGACAAGCGCTTCTTTAAATCCTGCCAATTGTGCAAGTACATGAAGATGATCACCCTGGAAGGAACACGGGATGCGCTGGTGGAAGGCCGAGACGAGGTCAAACTGACCCGCGAACTCTGCGACGCAGCTCGCTCGTCTGTCGAAAGGATGTTCGAGCTGGGCTGAAACTGTCAGCTCAAACCGATATCCAACATGCCAGCAGTTTTTCTTGCAGCCGCCCTGCCCTTTGTTGTTTCCCCAGTACTGCTGCTGTTTCGCCGTCCTGATCGCCGCGCGGGGTTACTCAGTGCCGCAGCCTGCGCCGGGGCTTTCGCGTGTTTTGTCTCGGTAGCCCTGGGAGCGTCTCCGGCCACCGTCGCCCTTCCCTGGATAGAACCCCTCGGGTTGTCTTTTTCCCTGAACGCCGACCCGCTCGCACTGTTCTTTGCCCTGCTCATCACCGGGGTGGGTTTCCTGGTTGCGGCCTTCGCGACCAGCTACCTCGACAGTAACGAAAATTTTCCACGCTTCTTCAGCTTTCTCATGTTGTTCACGGGCTCGATGCTCGGCGTGGTGCTCTCGTCGAACCTCATGGCCTTGTTCGTGTTCTGGGAAATGACGAGCTTTTCGTCCTTCCTTCTCATCGGCTTCTGGCACCACCGCGATCGCTCTCGTTACGGGGCACTCAAGGCACTG